>JBDKEX010000197.1:0-4077 GCA_039798985.1 Pseudomonadota bacterium
TCGAAGGCTCGTCCCTCGAAACCATCAAACACATGGTGGCGGCTGGCATGGGCGTGACCTTGGTGCCGCGCCTGAGCGTACCGGCCGACGCCTTGCTTGACCCGCCGGCAACGACGCCCCCGAACACCAGGGCACGTCAGAGCTATGTCCGTTATTTGCCCTTTGAAGGCGAGCCGCCCGTGCGGCGTGTGGTGCTGGCTTGGCGCCGCAGCTTCACCCGCTACGAAGCCATTGCCGCTTTGCGCAACGCGGTTCACGCCTGTGAATTGCCCGGCGTCAAACGCCTGTTGACCTGATGCAAGCCAAACTGTCCCTTTACCTGGACCTGATACGCTGGAACCGCCCAGCGGGTTGGTTGCTGCTGCTCTGGCCCAGTTTGTCTGCGTTGTGGGTGGCGGCCGGCGGCTGGCCCGGTTGGCACTTGTTGGGCGTGTTTGTGGCCGGCACGGTTTTAATGCGCAGCGCGGGTTGCTGCATCAACGATGTGGCCGATCGCGATTTCGACAAACACGTCAAGCGCACCGCACAGCGCCCGGTCACCAGTGGGCGCATCAGCGTGAAGGAGGCCTTGGCGGTGGGGGCGGTGTTGGCCCTCCTGGCTTTTCTGTTGGTTCTGACCACCACGCCCGCCGCAGTGGCCTGGTCGTTTCCCGCGTTGGCAGTGGCAATGGCCTACCCGTATGCCAAACGCGTGGTATCCATGCCGCAGGCGGTCTTGGGCGTGGCTTTCAGCTTCGGCATACCCATGGCCTTTGCCGCGGTTCAGGGAGCGGTGCCTGGCATGGCTTGGGCGCTGCTCCTGGGCAATTTGTTCTGGGTTTTGGCGTACGACACCGAGTACGCCATGGTGGACCGAGACGACGACCTGCGCATAGGCATGAAAACATCGGCCATCACCTTGGGCCAGTGGGACGTGCCCGCGATCGGGTTTTTTTATTTGACCCATTTGGCAGTCTGGGGCGGCTTGTTGTGGCCCACCCTGGGCGGCTGGCCCTTGGTTGCGGCGGGCCTTGTGGCGATCATTCAAGTGGTGTGGCACCTGACCCTGATCCGTGATCGCACGCGCGAAGCTTGCTTTCGCGCCTTCCGCCTCAACCACTGGTTGGGTTTGACCGTGTTTGCAGGGGTGGTGAGCAGCCATCTTTAAGGCCACCCACCTATGGGCTCATTTGCCGAACTCGTCACCCAGCTCTTGGGCCCGCAGGTGGGCCGCATGCATGGCCTTCACAAATGCGGCTTTCACACCGCTGGCTTCCATGGAGGTGAGTGCCGCGTAGGTGGTTCCCCCTTTGGAGGTGACCCGCTCCCGCAAAACTTCGGGTGATTCTGGGGAGTTTTGGGCCAAAGTGGCTGCACCTTTGAATGTGCCAATGGCCAATGCCAGCGCCGTATCGGGGTTCAGCCCCATGTCGGTGCCGGCTTGGCGCATGGCCTCCAAGAAATAGAAAACGTAAGCCGGCCCCGAACCCGACAAAGCCGTCACTGCGTCCAAGTCTGTTTCCTGTTGCAGCCAAACGTATTCGCCGGTGGTGCCCACCACCTGCTGGGCCAATTCGCTGTCTGCCTCGGTGCAGCCCTTGCGTGCAAACAAACCTGTCATGCCCAAGCCCACCAAAGCAGGCGTGTTGGGCATGGCGCGCACAATACGGTCGGTTCCCAGCCATTGGGCCATGCTGCCGGTTCGTATGCCAGCCGCCACGCTCAAGTGCAAAGCACCTTGCGTGTGTGCTGAACACGTCAGGGCGGCTTCCTTGAAGGTTTGGGGCTTCACGGCCCAAACCACCAAGTCGCAATCCTTCCAGTCGGCGCTCATGCTGCCCCGAGCATCCACGCCGAACTTTTGTAAAAGCACCTCGCGTTGGGGTTCGTAAGGCTCCACCACACGAATCTGTGCTGCAGCCAGCCCTTGTTGAAGCAAGCCGCCAACAATGGCGCTGGCCATGTTTCCGCCACCCACAAAAAGCAGCTGTTTGGAGGTCAAAGTCGATGAAATGGAAGTCATGCGCACATTGTGCCTGCAGGAACACCGAAGTGCCCATCCGCCAAAACGCAGAAAACCCACAAATCCTGGCAAGTTTTCACAAATAAAGGCTTGACGCTTCTTTAAACGGGTGCAATAATCTGCGGCTTCGCACTAAAAAGCGAAGAAATCTGCCCACCGAAGCTGGTGCTGCGCAATAGTTATGTATTGCAAGCATTGGCAACGACGGGCCCAAGACTGATCGCCTGCGGCCGTGGTGGCTGCTGGGATTCAAGTTGGGACTTAAATCAAATGATCCAAACGCAATCTCGACTCGATGTTGCTGACAACACGGGTGCAAAGTCCGTGATGTGCATCAAAGTGCTGGGCGGCTCAAAGCGCCGTTACGCCAGTGTGGGCGACATCATCAAAGTCAGCATCAAGGAAGCTGCGCCGCGTGGCCGCGTCAAAAAAGGCGAGGTTTACAACGCTGTGGTGGTTCGCACCGCCAAAGGCATTCGCCGCGGTGACGGCGCCTTGATCAAGTTCGACGGCAACGCTGCGGTGTTGCTCAACGCCAAGCTGGAGCCCATCGGCACCCGCATCTTCGGCCCCGTGACGCGTGAATTGCGTACCGAGAAGTTCATGAAGATCGTGTCTCTGGCCCCTGAGGTCCTCTGAGGAATCGACACATGAACAAGATCCGTACAGGCGACGAAGTGATCGTCATTGCCGGCCGCGACAAAGGCAAGCGCGGCAAAGTGGTGCAGCGCGCTGACGAAGAGCGCGTGGTGGTTGAGGGTGTGAATCAAGTCAAGAAGCACACCAAGCCCAACCCCATGAAGGGTGTGACCGGTGGCATCGTTGACAAAACCATGCCCATCCACCAGTCCAACGTGGCCATCTTCAATGCCGCTTCCGGCAAGGCTGATCGCGTGGGTATAAAAGTGTTGGCTGACGGCAAGAAAGTGCGCGTCTACAAGTCCAGCGGCGAAGAAATCAAGGTGGCATGAACATGGCACGCTTTCAAGACATCTACCGCACCAAAGTGGCTCCTGAGCTGACTGCAAAGTTTGGCTACAAGTCGCCCATGCAAGTGCCCCGCATCACCAAAATCACTCTCAACATGGGTGTGAGCGAAGCGGTTGCTGACAAAAAAGTCATGGACAACGCCGTAGGCGACCTGACCAAAATCGCGGGCCAAAAGCCCGTGGTAACCAAGGCTCGCAAGGCGATTGCAGGTTTCAAAATCCGTGAACAACAACCCATCGGTTGCATGGTGACCCTGCGTGGCGCGCAAATGTACGAATTCCTGGACCGTTTCGTGACCGTGGCCTTGCCCCGCGTGCGTGACTTCCGTGGTATCTCCGGCAAGGCGTTCGATGGCCGTGGCAACTACAACATCGGCGTCAAAGAACAGATCATCTTCCCCGAAATCGAATACGACAAGGTGGATGCTCTGCGTGGTCTGAACATCAGCATCACAACGACTGCCAAGACCGACGAAGAGTGCAAGGCGCTCCTGGCTGGTTTCCGTTTCCCGTTCAAGAACTGAGGTGGTCTGTGGCTAAACAAGCATTCCTCCAGCGTGAACTCAAGCGCGAAAAGCTCGCCGCCAAGTTTGCCAACAAGTACAACGAGTTGAAGGCCATTGCCAAGGATGCCAAGCGTTCTGATGAAGAGCGTGACGCTGCCCGCCTCGGCCTGCAAAAGTTGCCCCGTAATTCCAACCCGACCCGCCAGCGCAACCGTTGCGAAATCACCGGTCGTCCCCGTGGCACGTTCCGTCAGTTCGGTCTGGCCCGTGCAAAAGTGCGTGAATTGGCTTTCGCTGGTGAGATCCCCGGCGTGACCAAGGCCAGCTGGTAAGGCGCAAGGAGTAACGAAATGAGCATGAGTGATCCTATTGCCGACATGTTGACCCGCATTCGCAATGCGCAAATGGTGAGCAAGGCCGTCGTGGCCATGCCGGCTTCCAAAGTGAAGTCCGCCATCGCGCAAGTGCTGAAAGACGAAGGTTACATTGACGGTTTCCAAGTCAAATCCGACGCTGGCAAAAGCCAACTCGAGATTGCCCTGAAGTACTACGCAGGCCGTCCTGTGATTGAGCGCATTGA
>JBDKEX010000198.1:0-10029 GCA_039798985.1 Pseudomonadota bacterium
CGCTCAGACCCGACTCGGTGATTGGACCGCGGGGCGCATGTTCGGTTGCGAGCCATGCATTGACCCAACTCAGGGCCCAGCCCGTGGCTTTGCCACTGGAGCGCCACCGGTTGTTGTCCCACTGCAGGCTGTCCCACTGCAGCAAGGCCGGATTTGCACTGACTGTTGCGGTGACCTTGGGTTGGGCCGCCGTTTTGGCGGCTACCACTTGCAACTGCCCTGGTTGAAGGGTCAATGTGCCCTGCGGGTGGCTCGCGCTTGGAGGCTGCCATTGCACCCGCAACGGTTGAGGGTTGCTCACTTGAAATCGCAAAGCGCGGCTCTGGTGGTCCAGGTTGATGCGCCAGTTCTGCAAGGTTGACGAGGCGGCCCAACCCATGGGTGTGGGCCTGAGTTGCACGGTTGCATTCAGGGCTTGCCCCAGTGTCCATGGGCCCCAAGAGGCGGTGCCGTCGTGGGTGATGGCAACTTGATCGCCCTGACCACTCAGGGTCAGATTGACCTTGTCCAAAGACCCACCCAAAGCATTGGCCGGTGCCCGGTACTTCAAGTGGGGAAGGCTGGCCCGGCTGCTCCATTGGAAACCCGAGGGCGGTTGGGACTGACCTTTCCACAAATCCACAGGGGCGTTGACCCATTGGCCCTGCCATTCCAGGGCCCCTTCCCAGGGGGTTTGCAACCACCAAGTGGGCTGCTGCGGTGCGCCCCACGGCGCAAGTGCGGGTGCCCACTGCGCCCAAAATTGTTGCACCCACCGCTGCAGGGCTGGCAGCTCAAAGGCTGAAACGGTCCATTCCCCAGCGGTGGTGTCGTCGCCCTCCAGCTGGGTGTGCGCTCGCAAACCTGGCAACGTCAGATTGACGTCCACATCAAAGCGGCCCGTCGCGCTTTCTGCCCCACCGGCAGCTTCCAACTGTCCTTCACCGTGCCGCAGTTTCAGTTGAGCGACACGCCAATTTTTAGGGCTCCAAGACCCGCTCATTTCAACGGCCAGCTCAGGGTTGGCCACCCCGGCTCTGTTGGAAGTGTGGGCCTGGAGGTTGAAAGAAGTGTGGCCCTTTGTGGGCGAATTCACAGCGTTGGTTTTCAAGTCAAGGGTGGGCAAGCGCAGGGTGTGGTCCAGCATTTGTGGCTGCAACCCTGTGGAATTCCAGTGCCCTTCCCAGTCCTGTAGGCGCCTCCACCAAGGGGTGGATGATTCGGCTGAAGCCGGTTGTATCGTCCACGCGCCTTGCGCTTGAACACGCCCACCGAGCGCTGAAGCGTTGAACTGATTCAATTCCCATCGTTGACCTTGCCAGGTCAACTCCAATTGAAGGCGTTCCACAGGCAGAGCATCTTGGCTCCAGGCACCCGCCTTGCCGTTGGTGAATTCACTGCTCAGGCGCCAGGCCCGTTTTGTGGCAGTGCTGCCAGCCGCGCTCCATCCGGCGCTGCCATGGCCGGACACAAGGGTGCGGGGCGCATCGGGCCACAGCGCTGACGCATCCACACGTTTCACCACAAAACTGGCTTCGTGCAGCGGCATGTCTGCCCACGGATGAACCACCGCTTTGGCTTGCAGCTCGGGCGCTGTGGCAAAAAGACTGCGTGCGTTCGGCTTGAGCGAAGCTTCCAGGATCACTTCAGACGAGTCCGGGCCGAACACCCCATGTGCCGACCCAAGGGCCTGCAGGGTCACCCGCCGGGACGAAGAACTGAAACGCGTGTCGGCCCGTACCGTGCCATTGAGCTCTGCACGCAAGGCCCAAGGTTGGAGGGCATCCAGTTGGGCCTCGCCCTGGTACTGGCCATTTGCCAGCGTGAGCGATTCCAAATTCACTCGGTGTTGGATGCCGCTTGCGCCTTGCGGCTGACCATATTGGTAGCGGAGGTTCAGCCCGTTTGCCCGCGTCTGAAAGCCTGCATCCCATTCCAGGTGCCCGATCTGCAGTGGGATGTCGACGTCTTGAAAATAAGGCAACGCCCAATTCGGCGGGCGCGGTGTTTCATCGGCATTTTGAGTGTGCTGAACACGCACTTTGCTGGCCGAAACCAGCTTCAATTCCAATGTTTGCCTGAACAGCTCGATCCAGGCCCGGGGTGCAAGTTGGATGTCCAAGCCTGTGATTTGGACCCAGGTGCCGGCCGCTTGCCATTCCAGTTGATCTGCGTGCCCGCCATTGGCCAAGCTGCCGGTGGCGCCCTCGAAGCGCAGAGGGGAGGGTGAGTCGCTCCCCGTTTGCAGGGCGTACTGCGCCAGAGTCAAGGCGTGTTTGAACGACTGGGGGTGGTGCAACCACAGCCCAAAAGCAATGGCCGCTGCCAGGCAAAGCGCCAGCACCGCGCTGCCCAGCCAAAGGGAAGCCGACACCAAATGCTTCAAAATACAAACCCTACACTCAGGTGAAAACGAAAGCGCCGCCGGTCAAGCGCATAAGCCAAGTCGCCTTGCAGTGGGCCCACGGGGCTGTTGTAGCGTACACCCATGCCGACCCCGGTTTGGGCATTCAGCTTGCCAATGTCATTGCCGACGGCGCCTGTGTCCACAAAAGTTGTCGTTTCCCAAGGGGTGCGAACGCCATTGGACCAAACCGAGCGCTGCCACTCCAGGCTGGCCACACCCAACCACCGACCGGCTTCCACCCCGCCGCTGCTGTTGGGTACGCCAATCGAGCGCAGGGCGTAGCCGCGCACACTGTTGTCTCCGCCTGCCAAAAATCGTTGGGTGGCGGGAATCGGGGCGTCATTCTGGCTCCACACGCCGCCGCCTTCCAATCTCAGGGCCAGGCGGCTGGGTCTGGCGCTGTTTTGCCCCACAGGCCATTGCTCGCTCCACCGAACCCGGCTTCGCAAGTAGGGCAGGCGGCTTTGCGACAGGGTCACACCCGCGCCCAACTCAACGCCCAGGCCATAGCCCGAGGTGGGAAAGACAAGGTTGTCAAAGCGCTTGCGCGTCCATGAATAGTTGGCACTGACCGACGAATTCAAATCGTCCGATTGAACCCCGGTGGCGTCTGACACCTTGGCTCGGTCGTATTGAACATAAAGGCTGCGGTTCAATTCGATTCCGTCTTGCGCTTGCCCGAGCCTGAACTGCTGGCTGGTCGTGACCACGGGGTCATTCACTTGCCGCTTGAACAATGCACCGGTCACCCATTTCCACCCGCCATAGCCCACGGGGGCAGACAAGTCGGTACCCAGCGTCTGGTTGTAATGGTCAAATTGCAAGCGGGTGGCTGCACGCCAGCCCAGCCCGGGCACTTTGTGGTCGGTGTGTTCAAAGGTGACGCGGGGGCCACTGTCGGTGCTGGCCCCCAAACCAACCAGCACACGCTGGCGTTTGACCTCCCGCAAGCGAATTTGCACCGTGGCATCGCTTGGGGGCGTGGTCAAATCGAGCAACACAAAAACAGACTCGTAGTACCCGCTGTCGCTCAGGCGTTTTTGGGCCGCTTGCAGCGTCAATTCATCGTAGGGTTGGCCCATTTCCAAACCCGCCAGTTGGACCAGATGGCCCACCATGCTGTCGCCGTATTTTTCTTGCCCTTGGATGTCCAGCTTGCCCAAGGTGTAGCTGGGGCCGGAAGCCACCACCACTCGCAATTCGGCGGTTTGGCGCTCAGCATCGATGGACGCAACACTTTCGCTGATGGTGGCCAATGGGTAGCGTCGCGCATTGACCGACCGCAGCAGTTGGCTTTTGGCGTCGTCCCATGCGCTTTGGGTAAAAGGGTTGCCAACAGGCAGGCGCCATTCTTGTCTCCAACTCTCCAGGCGGGCGCTTGCCCAAGGGTCGTCGGTGATTGGCCCGAGCCATTCAAGGCTCACTTTGCCCACAGCGGTCTGTGGTCCGCCCTCAATCGATATTCGGATGGTTTTTTCGGCGGTATCGGTTGCGGGGTTGTCGTGAATTTCCACCAAAACCCGGGGTTGGAAATGGCCTTGCGTGGCCAAAAGTTGCCGAATGTTGTCTGGGGCCAGCGCCAGCAGCCGTTCCAGCTCGGGTGTGGTGAGGTCGGGCAAAGCAGAAAAGCGCTGCAGTTCGGTGTGTTTCTCGATCAGGTCTTTCAAGGTGTCTGGACCCTGAACCTCCAGCCGGTAAAGGGCGCGCACGGGGCTGTTGACTTGTTCCGCGTTGGGGCCTGGGTTTGCCGGGCTTTGAGCCACCACCACCGTTGGCGTGAAGCTCAACAGGCAGCCAGCGGCCACCGCCCCCAGCCGCCGCCTAAACCCAAAGCGCGGGCTTGAATCCAGACCAAAATGTTCGCAGCGGGCCAGGGTCATTTGCCTGGGCACCTATTTGCTCAAGACCCGCATGGCGTCCTCAAGTCCTTTGAGCGTGAGGGGGTACATCCGTTGCCCCATCAGTTGCTGAACGATGGAAATGCTTTGCCGGTACTCCCAGACGCCCTGTGGCTCTGGGTTGATCCACGCGAACTTTGGGAATGCATGGGTCAGGCGCTGAAGCCATTCCGCGCCAGCCTCGGCGTTGTTGTATTCCACGCTGCCGCCGGCCTGCAATATTTCATAGGGGCTCATGGTGGCGTCGCCCACCAAAATAAGCTTGTAATCTTTGTTGTACTTGCGTATGACGTCCCATGTTTCAAACTTTTCGGCGTACCGCCGCTTGTTGTTCTTCCACATGTACTCGTACACACAGTTGTGGAAGTAATAAAACTCCAGGTGCTTGAATTCGTTCTTTGCCGCAGAGAAAAGCTCTTCCACGCGCTGGATGTGATCGTCCATGGTGCCGCCCACGTCCATCAGCAGCAGCACTTTGACGTTGTTGTGCCGCTCAGGCACCATTTTGATGTCCAGGTATCCGGCATTGGCCGCCGTGGCACGAATGGTGTCGGGCAGGTCCAGCTCCAGCTCGTTGCCCTCTCGGGCAAACTTGCGCAGGCGCCGGAGGGCCATTTTGATATTGCGGGTGCCCAGTTCCTGGGAGTCGTCGTAGTCGCGGTAAGCGCGTTGCTCCCACACCTTCACTGCGCTGCGGTTGCCCCCTTTGCCACCGATGCGTATGCCCTGCGGATTGTGGCCACCGTGCCCAAAAGGCGATGTGCCACCCGTGCCGATCCACTTGCTACCGCCTTCGTGGCGCTTTTGTTGCTCCTCCAGGCGTTTTTGCAAGGTCGCCATCAGTTCTTCCCAATCCATGTGGGGCGCATTGGCCTTTTGCTCGTCGCTCAACAGGCGTTCCAGCTCTTTGCGCAGCCAGTCGGCGGGGACTTCTTTGCTGAAGTCGGCCAGCATTTCCACGCCTTTGAAGTAGGCAGCGAAGGCCCGATCGAACTTGTCGAAGTGTTTTTCGTCTTTCACCAGCGCGGTGCGGGCCAGAAAATAAAAGTCATCCAGCGTGCAGGCTTGTGGGTTGAGTGGGCCGACCACGCCTTGCTGCAAACATTCCAGCAGGCTCAAAAACTCCTTGACCGATACCGGCAACTTCGCGGCACGCAGGGTGTAAAAAAAATCAATCAGCATGGGGCGGATGCTTTGTTTGGTGAAAACGCAATCGATCCAACAAGTGAGCCTTGGCTTCTGGCCATTCCCCGCAACGCATGCTGTACATCACGGTGTCACGTACCGTGCCGTCGCGGCGCAGGGCGTGGCCGCGCAGCACGCCGTCTTTTTGTGCGCCCAGCCTCTCAATCGCTTGTTGCGATTTGAAGTTGAAATTGTCGGTTCGCCAGCCCACCACATTGCAACCCAATGTGTCAAAAGCATGCCCCATCAACAGCAGTTTGGCGGCGGTGTTGACATGGGTCCGCTGCACCCGCTGCGCATACCAGGTATAGCCAATTTCCAGGCGCTTGATGACGGGAACGATATCGTGGTAGCCGGTGGTGCCCAGAACCTCACCGGTGTTGGTGGCGGTGACTGAGAAGGCAAACCGGGTCCCGGCTTCGCGCATTGCCAGCGCATCCTCAATGTACTTGCGGGTCGATTGGGGGTCTGGTACCGACGTGATGCGCAAGTTCCACAGGTCCCCACTGGCAGCGGCGTCCATCAAACCGCGCTCATGCTCTAAGCACAAGGGGGTCAGGGTCACGCCATGCCCTTCGAGCACGACAGGTTCAACAAAGGCCATGGAGGGTCAGTCCTTTGGAGTCTCTTTTAGGTTGGCTTTTTGCCAGATCCGCGCCGCGTGCAGGCCCGCACCGCCACCCAGGCCCACCGCCAGAATGCCCATGATGCTTGCGTTGTCGTAGGCTTCGCTGAACAACTCCCACCCCATCAAGTGCGACAGCCAGTAGCCACCCAGCGCACCCCCCACAAAGCCCACCGCGTCGGAAATGCCCTGCTTGAGCATGCGTTGCGTTTGTTGGTCCATCGATCACTCCTTAGCGGTTGCGTTGGTTCATGAACACCAGTTTTTCAAACAAGGTGATGTCTTGCTCATTTTTCAGCAAAGCCCCCACCAAAGGGGGCACGCTTACTTTTTGATCGGCGCTTTGCAGGGCTTCTGGTGGAATGTCTTCGGCCATCAACAGTTTGAGCCAGTCCAGCAGCTCGCTGGTGCTGGGCTTCTTCTTCAGACCCGGCAAATTGCGGATGTCGAAGAAAGTTTTCATGGCCAGGGTCAGCAACCCGTCTTTCAGGCCCGGAAAGTGCACATCCACGATCTGTTTCATGGTAGCCGGTTCCGGGAACTTGATGTAGTGGAAAAAGCAGCGGCGCAAAAAAGCGTCTGGCAACTCCTTTTCGTTGTTGGAAGTGATGAACACCAGTGGCCTGTGCTTGGCACGCACCAGCTCGCGTGTTTCGTAGCAATAAAACTCCATGCGGTCGAGTTCGCGCAGCAAATCGTTGGGGAATTCGATGTCCGCCTTGTCGATTTCATCAATCAGCAGCGCCACGGGCTGCTCGGCTGTAAACGCCTGCCACAACACCCCTTTGACAATGTAGTTGTGGATGTCATGCACCCGGGCATCGTTGAGTTGGCTGTCGCGCAGGCGGCTCACCGCGTCGTACTCGTACAAACCTTGCTGCGCCTTGGTGGTGCTTTTGATGTGCCACTGCAGCAAAGGCAAATTCAACGCCTGAGCCACCTCTTCGGCCAGCATGGTCTTTCCGGTGCCGGGTTCGCCCTTGACCAACAAGGGCCTTTTGAGCTGAACAGCCGCGTTGACGGCGAGCATCAAATCGGGGGTGGCAACATAGTTGGTGGAACCAGTGAATTTCATAAAACTTCCGTTCGGCGTAAGCGGTGGGCCAGTTTTCGGGTAAATACTGGGCGTGGAGTCTATATAATCGCCCGTTGATTTTTGTCAAACGATTCACTCATTGTGCTTGCAAAATGAACCAAAAGTTGCCTACCTTGTTGAAAACCGTTGTCGCTGTTGCGACCCTCACTGTGGCCGCATCGGTGGCCCATGCCCAACAAGCTGGCGACGTGCAAGCCGGCCAGGCCAAAGCCGCTATGTGTATTGGTTGCCATGGCATTCCTGGCTACCAAAACAGCTTCCCCGAGATCCACAAGGTGCCGATGATTTCGGGTCAGTCCGAAAAGTACATTGTTTCGGCTTTGACCGCTTACAGCAAGGGCGATCGCAAGCACCCCTCCATGCGCGGCATAGCGGGTTCCTTGTCTGAGAAAGACATGGCCGATTTGGCTGCTTTCTACGCGGGCCACAACCCGGACGCGGCAGCGCCCGAGGCGCCCAAAGCGGCCCCAGCCGCTGTGGCAGCCCTGTTAGAAAAAGGCGCTTGTATTTCTTGCCACGGTGCCAATTTCAGCAAGCCTGTAGACCCCAGCTACCCCAAAATCGCGGGCCAACACCCCGACTACCTGTATGTGGCGTTGAAAGCGTACACGGTCACGGGCAACAAAATTGTGGGCCGCAGCAACCCAATCATGGGTGGAATCGCCAAGCAATTCAGTTTGACCGAACTCAAACAAATCGCCAATTACGTGGCCTCGGTGCAGGGAGAGTTGGCTACCAAGCCACAACCCCGTTTCCGTTGAGTTTTAGAACCCCCTAAAATGGGGGCGGCCAACAGGGAGGTCGAATGTCACTTCAGACGAAATTAGCGTCTTCTAACCACCGGACATCTTTTGGATGGCCGGTTTTTGTGTTTTTGCTCACCGCGTTTTCGGGTGTTGCGCAAGCACAGCTTGTGCCCACGGAAGGCGCGTTTTTTGACGACCTGCCCGTTGTCCTCACCGTGAGCCGTTTGGCCCAGCCGTTGAGCGACACGCCAGGCGCTGTCACTGTGTTGGACAGGGACGCCATACGGCGATCTGGCGCCAGAACTTTGGCTGACCTGTTGCGTTTGGTGCCGGGCTACGTGGTGTCGGGTTACAACGGGGCCAATCCGGCCGCTTTTTACCACGCCCCACTGGACGAGTTTGGCGGCCGCAATCTGGTGCAGGTGGACGGGCGCTCGCTTTACACCGCCACTTTTTTGGGAGGCACCCACCGCGGCATGCTCACGGTGCAGCTTGACGACATTGAGCGAATAGAGGTGTTGCGGGGGTCCAACTCTGCGGCCTACGGCGCCAATGCTTTGTTCGGCGTTATCAACGTGGTCACCCGGCATTCAGCTGACACCCTGGGGGGTTTTGCCCGGGTGGATGCGGGTGAAGCCGACATCCGAGATGTGGCGGTTCGCGTGGGTTGGGGGGCCTCAGATTTCACCCAGCGATTGACTGTTGCTCAACGCAGCGACAGTGGCTACAAATTCGTCAATGACGACAGCCGAACCACCCATTTGCAGTGGCGTGGCGACCTCAAACCCAACGCACAGGACGAGTTGCAATTGCAGGCCGGCTACACGGACGGCGTGTTGGCCGATGGTGTTGAAGGGTCCCGCAACAACGCCCCGCGTGACACGATCTGGAAAGGGTCGTACCTGCGCGGCGTCTGGACCCGGCAAAGCTCCGCTGTGGAACAGTCCCGCTGGTCGCTGAACTGGGACGAGGAGCGCGTTGATGACGCTTTGTTGGGTATTGCTTTGCATTTGCACGAGCGACGTTTGCAAATGGAGTACCAACACCAAAATGCGCTTGACGATGCGACCCGCCTGGTGTGGGGTGTTGGGTACAAACACGGCAGCGCAGTGGCCCCGCTGTTGTTTGGCTCGAACGAACGAATCAGTTCTGGGGATGTGCGTGCGTTCGGTAATTTGGAGTGGAAACTTGACAAAAGCTGGTTGTTGAACACGGGCCTGTTTGCTGGCAACAACAACATCACGGGGGCGTATGCCGCGCCCAGGTTGATGATGAATTACCAAATGGCACCCGGCCACACCTTGCGTTTTGGGGTGTCTCACGCACAGCGTGAGCCCGCCCTGTTCCAGCTCTATGGCGACGTCAAGTACTACATTGGCGGTACGTTGGCCAGGTGGTTCTTCAAGCCCAACACGTCGTTGCAGCCAGAGCAATTGCGTACCAAAGAGATCACCTACCTGGGTCATTTGCCAGCCAGCAGCCTGACATTGGACGCACGTCTTTACGAAGAGAAATTGTCGGATCAACTCATCGGGCGCAACAACGGAGACGGACAGCCGCTGGATTACTTCAATGCCGCTGGTGGCACTTTTCAAGGACTCGACGGGCAGCTGAAGTGGTCTCCCAACCCAGAAACCCAGTGGGTGGTTGGTCACAACATCAACCAAATGAAGTTCGACCCCCTCGCCGCGAGCAACAAGGTCGCGCCGGTGCACGTCACTTCTTTGATGTGGTTTCAGCGTCTGCCAGCAGGCTGGGACATGAGTTGGATGTTGCACCACCGTTCCGCCATGGTCTGGCGAGTAAGGGGCGGTTTGGATTCAGCCAACCGACTTGACGTGAGGTTGGCCAAGCAATTCCGTTGGGGTGCGAGCCAGGCAGAAGCGGCTTTGACGGTTTTGGCTGCCAACGGCGATCAAAAAGAATTCACAACAGAGGTGCCCTCGCTCTTCACAAGGCGGGCTTTTGTGACCTTGAAATTGGGGTTTTGAGCTGAACCAGCGTCGTCGAAATTTGCTGAAGCTTGCTCTTGCAACATTGGCAGGTAGGGCGGGCGCTGCCGGTTTCGAAGTACAAATCTTGGCGGTCGATTC
>JBDKEX010000199.1:0-11777 GCA_039798985.1 Pseudomonadota bacterium
ACGTATGTTGGGCGCACCAATGACCATGGGGTTGTCGGTGAAACGCACGTCTTCTTTCAAGTCATGTATTTCCAGCAAACCGGTGCCTTGTATGGTGTGGGCACACACGGCTATGGACCGCGAGGTCTCCCGGTTTTCCAGGCCTTGGTGCGACAAAAACCACTGCCGGTCTTTGTCTATCAGCGACACCAGGGCGATCGGTGTTTCGGTGATGTCGCGGGCCAAACGGGCAATTGCGTCAAACTCTTCTTGTTCGGGCGCGTCCAACAACCGGGTTTCGCGCAAAGACTGAAGACGCCCCCCCTCGTTGTTGGGCAAAGGGGGCAGCAACTCGTTCAACTTCTTGAAGCACTCATCGGCCGCTGCAGACTTGTCGTAAAACCCAGAAATGCCCAGCGACTCGCACTGGTCGCGAATGGCGTCTTCTGTGTTGTTGGTGAGCACAAACACCCAGCTGCCGATGTTGGATTCCCGAATTTTTCGGAGCACCGCCACCCCGCTGCCCGGCGAGAGGCTCAAGTCCAGCAGCACAGCGTCGGGTTTGGACGCCAGAATCAGCTCAATCGCGGCAGATTCTTCGGTGGCAACGCCCACAATCTGTATGCGGGCCTCTTGGCTCAAGACCCGACATATTTGGGAACTGATGAGTTCCGAGTCTTCTACGATGACTACTTTCATTTTCGTCTTCCCCATATTCCATGCGTACATGGAGTGTGCCGGTGAGGCCATGGGGGGCCAAGTCGAAAAACACGGAAGCTGCGGTCAGGCGTGTCTGAAATCGGAGTAGGAGGTGTCCTACAGCAGGCCTATTTGTGCTCGGTAGAAATGCCGTGTTGCTGGCAGTACCGGGCGAGTTCTACGTTGCTCGAAACACCGAGTTTTTCAAAAATGCGGGTGCGGTAGGTGCTCACGGTTTTGGGCGAAATGCTCATGTTTGCAGCGATTTCTGAAACGCGCAAACCGCCAATCAATTGCAACATGACGCGGTATTCCTGATTGCCCAAGCTGTCCAGCGCGGTCTTGTCATCGGCACTGATAGAGCCCAAGGCCAGAGATTGGGCCAGGGCGTTCGATATGTAGCGCCCCCCCTGCAATATGGCCTGGATGGCCAGTATCAACTCGTCGGGTGCGTTTTCTTTGGTCAAGTAGCCTTGCGCACCTTGCTGTATCACTTGCCTGGCGTAGGCCGCTTCCTCGTGCAAGCTCAGCACCAAAATGGGCAAATTGCGGGCTGCCCGTCTGATCTGGGTGACGCTCTCAATGCCCTGCGAATCAGGCAGGTTGAGGTCCACAATGGCCAAATCCCAAGCGGCGGCTTTGACTTCCTTCAACCCCGAGGTCAAGGATTCGGCTTCGCCAATGAACGCCTGCTCCCAGTGCTGCGTGATCAGGTGGCGCACCCCAAATCTGAAGATCGGATGGTCTTCGACCAACAAAAATCTCATGACGACACCTCGGGCTGCAAAGCCTCTTCAGGGAAGTGGATGGAGATGCGCGTTCCACCTCCCTCCCGGGGCTGCACCGACACCGTTGCGCCACTGAGTTTTGCCCGTTCCTTGATGCCGATCAGGCCCAAGGCATCGGTACGCACCTGGTGGGCCTCAAAACCGACGCCGTCGTCTTCGATGCGGACCTCCAGACCGGTTTGCACCAGTTGGCCGATCACTTCGACCTGTTGGGCGTGCGCGTGCCTGACGATGTTGGTGCAAGCCTCTTGAACCATGCGAAACAGTTGGTTCATTTGCGGCGGGCTGAGCCTGGAGCGCTCTGGAAACTGCAAGTCAAACGCAATTTCCAAAGGTTCAAAGGTGGTTTTGAGGTAATGGTCCAGCGCAACCCGTATCCCAAAGTCGTCCAGCAGTGGGGGGCGCAGTTCCGCGGCTATGCGGCGCGATATTTTCACGCCCGATTCGATGGCGGCCATCATGGCCCGGCTTTGGTCTTCGGCCAAGCTGCCCGGCTTGAGGGTTTTGGCAATCATTTTGAGGCCAGTAAATATCTGACCAATCTGGTCGTGGACTTCCCTGGACAAGCGCTTGCGCTCGTTGTCAATGATGGTTTCCGTTTCCAGCGCAAAGTTCCTGATTCTGGCGCTGGCCAACGACAATTCTTGGGTGCGTGTGAGCACCCGGTCTTCCAGCGTTTCGTTGATGTGTTGCAGCTGGTTGAGGGCACCTTGCCGGCGCCTGCGCTCGTACAGCCAGATAGAAATCGACAAAATCACCAGGGTTCCCACGGCGAATTGAGAGAGCCACTGCAGTTGCAGCGTCTTGCTTTCTTGCTCTGCAATTGCGGTGTTGATTCGCTGTGTTTCAACTTCCAGCTGCGACTCCAAATTGCCCAACATCAGCCGCAATTTGTCCATGTACATTTTGCCGCTGCCAAAGAGCTCCAGGTCCTCCATGACACTCGCGCCCTCTTGTCGGCGCAGCTCAATGCCCTTGGCTGCAAACCCCAGGCGAAGCGATGAAAAATGGGCAAGATCTGTCCAACTGAAAGTTGTGATATCCAGGCGATCCAGGCCAGATTTCAAGGCGTTTGTGAGCGCCGGGATTCTGGGCAGTGCGTCTTTGTAGGGCTCCAAGAAGGCCTCTGCGCCGGTGATGATGAACCCCCGCTGGCCCGCTTCAATGTCTTTGTAAGCCGAAAGCAGTTCTGCCAGTTGCCGGCGCTCTTGGTAAATAGATTGCCTTCGCGAGGTCAGGGCGTCGATTTCATGGAGGGCGTTTTGAGACACATAGGTTCCGAAGCCGCCTATGACCAGCGCCACCCCAAGGGCCACGGCAGAAGGCCAAATGCTGGCGACTTTGTTGAGGGTTGAACTTGTATCAAAAACGGTTCGATCGCCCGGTTTTTGCACCAAAAAGACCAGCCAGCTGACGATGATGCCGCCCAGCACCAAAGTGGCCAAACCAAAAATGCCGAGAAACACTATTGCGCGAACCAAGGGCTCTTTGAATTCGCTGGACGGCACTTCCATGAGCACGTACAAGTCCCAGCCCGGCACCGCAACCGCAACCGCTTGGGTGGCAACACCCTCACGCGTGGTGGCGCTGAAAACGTTGTTGCGTTGGGTTGGCAAGGCTTCCATCACCGCCGGCGTGGCCGGTTTACCCACAAACTGTTCTGGCGACGGTGAGCGAGCTTCTATCAAGCCCGTGCGGGACAAGATGGCCGAGGACCACTCGGAGGGCAGGTGTTGCGCCGCCAACAGGCTGTTGAGCGAAGAGTTGCGAAAAATCGCGCGAATCACATAAGCCACCTCGCCGTCTCGAAATGCAGGAACGCCAAGCGATGTGATGGTGACGGTGTTGTCGATTGGCGACGGGAAGGGCTCCGAAACCATGGGCTTGCCGGTTTCAAATATCAGGCGAACGGTGTCCTGGTCACCGGCCAGAAAGGTTTTTTTCCCGAAGGGCAGCAAGGTCAAAAATTGAACCTGCCCGTCGGGAGTCACCATGGATATGGCGCTGATGTCGGGCATTTCTTGGACGGTGCGTTTGGCTTGGGCGTAAACAGAGGCGAGGTCGCCTTTTGCAACGGCATCTGAGGTGGCCAGGGCCCGAAGCGCACCGCTGCTGCTGGCAAGGCGTTCTGCAACTGCATTGGCGGTGGCTTGCGACCTGTCGATCATCTGCCGCTGCAGGTCTTGTTGCTTGCTTTGCACCAGTTGAACAATGGAGTAGCCGGCGAAAAGAAAGAACGGCAGCACCGAAATGGTTGCCGCCATCAGCAGCCAGTAGCCTTTGCTGTTGTTACGGGGAGACATACTGACTCCTAGCAAATGCTGTTCCAGAGGTGGTTCGATGGCTTGCGGGTGTCAGCCCAACGCTATTTTGGCCAGTTGCACGGCGCCGTCAAAGCTCTTGGCGCCTGCAATGAACAGGTTCATGTGGCAAAAGACGCTGTCGGGCACACCGGTCACAGCGGCCAATTCTGCATCGCGCAGGCCGGCCCAAGCCTGCGGCAAATCCAGCCGGGAGTCAAAGGACGAAGGCTCCACCGGAACGGTTTTGAGCTGGTACTGGCGGCCGTCGGAGTCGGGGTAAATCACAAACAGCACCTCGGGCATTTCCTCAACCACCACGCGGGTCCAGGGCATGCCACCCTCGTGCAAGTGAAGCACCCGGCCGCCCAGCAAGCGCGGCGCGCGCCTCACAACATCCACAGACAGGAGTTGACCCACTTGTTTGAAAATGGCCCGGTCCAGGAAGGGGCGGGTGAGGGCAATGGCCTCGCGAAAACGGGCCTCTTGCAATTCGGCTTTTTCGGCGCCTGTCAGTGCCTTTTCTTCCAGCCAATGCGAATTGAGCTGCGAAATCAGGGCGGACAACCCAAAAAGACCCGGTGCCACGTCGTCTTGTCCGTTGTCCACCAGGTCCAGGTACTGCACCAGTGACTGGTCGATGGCGTGAACCACCTGCGCCACTTGTGCAGCGGTCAGCTCGACGCCTCGGTCGGCGGCAACCGCCTGCACATAAGCCGCGCCATACATGGACCACACCAACCCGGCGCTGGCGTAACCCACACCGGGTTTGTTGCTGCCGTTCAGCGTTTGGGCTGGCCGGGCGCCGTTGAAGCCTCGCTGGTGGTGATCAAAACGACCTGCTTCGGGTGCCCACACCCCTCCCACGTCCACCACAAAATCAGCCGCATCGATCAGTTCGCCGTTGCGGGTTCTGACCAAGGTGTGCGAGGGGAAAACCCCCATCAGCACGGCGACGCCAAACACGTCGTCGGCATGAAAACTGCCACTGTGGGTGGCGATGGTTTTGTGGTCAGTCATGCTGCGATTTTAGTGAACGGCAGAGTCTTGTTGCAGAACTTTGCTTGAATGCAGCAAGGCACTTTACTGGCGTTGGACAAGTGTTTGGTAAGCAGCCAAGGTAGCGGGTGTGACGGCCGCCAAAACCTGTTCGTGGCTGGTTTTGTGGCGGGCCAGCATACGGGCCGATGCCACGGTTTTTGAGCGGCAAAACCAGTGGCAGGTGTGCTGGAAGAGCAAAATTTCGGCTGTCAAGGTGTAAGCGCGGGCTTTGTCTTGCAATTCGCCGCGTTGAGCGACCAGGCCCGCCAAGCCGTCTGCATGGATTTTGACGGCACGCCTGAAGTCAAAACAGGCCTTGGGGAACAAGGTGGTGCCGTAGGGCACAGCCAGCGGCAGCAGGCTCACGCGGGTGACCTGTTCCATGGCAGAGGCCAGGTCTTGGGCGAACCGGCCCAGTTGATCGCTGAGTTGGTCCTCCACGCTGTAGAGGTGTTGCCACACCTGGCGTTGCCGTTCGGCATCGGTTTCGTCAAGTGCGCGCAAGTAGCCTTGCAGCAGGTTTTCGATCAGTTTTTCAATTTGGTAGCGCGCCAGCATGCCCCCGAGCCAACCGATGCGCTGGCGCTGTTGTTGGGCGTTGGCCAGGTAGAACCCGGTGGCGGCCAACATCAACAAAACAAAGCTGGACATGCTCAGAAAGGCGCGTCGTCGGGCTGATGGGTGTCTGCCTCGGATTCTGCTGCCGGGGTCTCGTCGGTGGCGGCCGTGGCAGCGGCCAGGCTTTGGCGAACGGCGGCTTTGTCGCCCGCGCTGGCAAATTTGCTGTACTTTCCCAGCAGGTTCACCATTTGCCCGTACACCCGGGGGTTGGCGGCCAGGCATTCTTTTTGTTCCAAGAAATCGGCCTCGCCAGTGAAGTTGCCCACCAAGCCGCCGGCTTCGGTGACCAACAGGGCGCCAGCGGCCACGTCCCAGGGGCTCAGGCCGGCTTCAAAAAAGGCGTCGGTGTAACCTGCTGCCAAGTAAGCCAAATCCAACGCAGCGGCACCCGGGCGGCGCACGCCGGCCACTTTGGGCATCACGTCGGTGAGCATGCTCATGTAGGTTTGAAAGTGGTCGCCCGGGCGGAACGGAAAACCGGTGCTGACCAAGCAGTCGCGCAGGGCGGTGCGTTTGGCGACCCGCAGGCGGCGGTCGTTCAGGTAGGCGCCGCGCCCCTTGGTGGCGCAGAACAGGTCGTTGCGTGTGGGGTCGTACACCACGGCTTGCTCGACCTTGCCTTCGTACATCAGCGCAATACTGACGCAGTAGACCGGGAAGCCGTGGATGAAATTGGTGGTGCCGTCCAGCGGATCGATGATCCAGACGTGTTTTTTGCCGTGGGCTTTGCCCTCCCGCCGGCCCGATTCCTCGGCCCAAATGCCGTGGTCGGGGTAGGCACCCAGCAGCGTTTCAATGATCGCGTTCTCGGCCGCTTTGTCGACTTCGGTCACAAAGTCGTTGGTTTGCTTGACGGCCACACGAACCGACTCGACGTCGAGGGCGGCGCGGTTGATGATGGCGCCAGCGGCGCGCGCGGCCTTGACGGCCACATTGAGCATGGGGTGCAGGGTGGAGGACATGAATTGTGTGATGAACGCAACAAAACCGCGCGATGGCGGTGACAATACCGCGATTTTACTTGAGTGTCCAACCTGGGTGCTCGCAGTCGGCCCAAATCCCGTGAACCAGCGCCCAGACACCCGTTTTGTTTTGATTGAAACCAGCCACGCAGGCAATGTGGGCGCTGTGGCCCGCGCCATGAAGGTGATGGGGTTTGATGATTTGGTGTTGGTGCGACCGCGCTGGCCCGACGTGCTGGAACGCGAAGAGACCGTGCAGCGCGCCAGCGGCGCCACGGATGTGTTGCAGCGCGCCCGCGTGGTGAACACGCTGGACGAAGCGCTGGAGGGCATCCACCACCTGTGCGCCACCGCCATGACCCCGCGCGACTTTGGCCCGCCCACGGCCACCCCCCGAACCCACTTGCAGGCCTTGCCGCAAACCCTGCAGGGCGGTGTGGCGTTTTTGTTTGGAAGCGAACGCTTTGGCATGAAGAACGAGGACGTTTACCGTTGCCACGTGGCCCTGACCATACCCACGGCGCCCGACTACGGTTCATTGAACCTGGCCGCTGCGGTGCAGTTGGTGGCTTACGAGTGGCGGCAAGCGCTGGGGGGCTTCGATTTACCGGCCGGAGTGGCGCCCCAGCCAGCGGCGGCAGATGCCCACGCCTTGGCTGGCATGCTGCTGCACTGGCAAGAGGCCTTGGTGGCCATTGATTTTTTGGACCCGGCGGCGCCCAAAAAGCTGATGCCGCGTTTGAACCAACTGTTCAACCGTGCCCAGCCGAGCGATGAAGAAATCCACATTTTGCGCGGGGTGGCCCGCGCCATGTTGCGTGTGGCCGAGCGGGCAAAGCGCTAGACTTGGGGCAGAGAAGCACACACCATGTTTGAACGCCTCAAATCCGACATCAATTGCATTCTGGAGCGCGACCCTGCGGCGCGAACCCGGTGGGAGGTGTTGACCTGTTACCCGGGTTTGCATGCGGTGCTGTTGCACCGGCCCGCGCATTGGTGCTGGACGCACGGTTTCAAGTGGGTGGGGCGCTTCATTTCGCAGGTGGCCCGCTGGCTGACTGGCATTGAAATTCACCCCGGGGCCAAGGTGGGCAACCGCGTGTTTTTTGACCACGCCATGGGCGTGGTGGTGGGCGAAACAGCCGAAATTGGCGACGGATGCACCATCTACCAGGGCGTCACACTCGGAGGCACCTCGCTGTACAAAGGGGCCAAGCGGCACCCGACCTTGGGCAAAGACGTGGTGGTGAGCGCTGGTGCCAAAGTGTTGGGGGGGTTTGAAGTGGGTGATGGCGCCAAGATTGGCAGCAACGCGGTGGTGATCAAACCGGTGCCCGCCGGGGCCACGGCGGTGGGCATACCGGCGCGCATCATTCCCAGCAAACAGGGCGAAAGTGCTGATGTGGCCGAACCGCAGCAAAAATTCTCGGCCTACGGCATCACACAAGATGACGACCCTTTGTCTCAAGCCTTGCGCGGTTTGATTGACAACGCCGCCGGGCACGAGCACCAAATTGCCTTGATTTGGCAGGCCATTGAAAAACTGTCGTGTGCCCGCGCACCGGGTTTGCCCGCAGGCGCCGCCAAGGTGGAGCATTTTGAGGCGGGCAAGTTCAACGATCTGGTCGGCAAGTAAACCCCCACTCAAGCCGGGGTTTGATGCTGTGGAAAATTAACGGGTGGGTCGGATGGCGTTCTTGGGCCGAAAGGCTTTGCACACATCGTCGTGGGTTTCCAAGTAGGGGCCGCCGATCAGATCGATGCAGTAGGGCACGGCTGCGAATATGCCGTGCACCACCGGCTGGCCCGCTGCGTCTTTTAAACCTTCCAGCGTTTCGGCAATGCTTTTGGGTTGGCCCGGCAGGTTGATGATGAGGCTGTTGCCGCGGATCACGGCGACTTGGCGCGACAAAATGGCGGTGGGCACAAAGCGCAGACTGATCTGGCGCATTTGTTCGCCAAAACCCGGCATTTCTTTGTGGGCCACGGCCAGTGTTGCCTCGGGCGTTACGTCGCGCAGGGCCGGCCCGGTGCCGCCGGTGGTGAGTACCAGCGAGCAACCTGCGTCAACCAACTCGATCAAGGTTTGGCTGATGACGGCTTGTTCGTCAGGTATGAGCCGGGGCTCAAACGTGATCGGGTTTTTGAGCGCCCGACCCAGCCAGTCTTGGAGCGCGGGCAAGCCTTTGTCTTCATAGACGCCGGTGCTGGCCCGGTCGCTGATGGACACGATACCGATTTTGATGGGGTCAAACATGGCCGTTGTTGGGTTGGGTGTCAGTCTTGGGCGTCGGCGGCATCTTGTGCAGCTTGGGCATCGGCATCGAGGCGGGCGCGCACCAGCTGGAAGATTTCGCGGTACGCCTTGCCGTGGCGTGGGGCTTCGCCCGGCAGGTCGGGGCTGGCCTGGGCGTCTTTGCGGGCCTGGCGTACCAGGGTGCGCAGGCGTTGCACGTCGGCATCGGTGTCGATTTGCAACCACTCTTGCAAAGCTTCGTCCGTAGCCACCAAGCGGTCGCGCCATTGTTCTGCCACGTGCAGGCGCAGGGTTTCCTGTGCGCTGCCTTGGTGCTGCACTTCCAAGGCAGATTCGACCGCTGACACCACGGTTTCGTCGAGTTTGCGCATCAGCTTGCCGATGTACTGCATTTGCCGGCGCTTGCCTTCAAAATTGGTGATGCGCTTGGCTTCGGCCAGGGCATCGCGCAGGTTGTCGGGCAAGGCGAGCTTGTCCAGCAGGCCTTTGCGCAGGGTCAGCAGCTGTTCACCCAGGTGTTGCAGGTGGTCGCTGTGTTTTTTAAGATCGGTTCTGCTGAGCTCGACGTCGCCTTTGAGTTCGCGTTTGAGTTCGAGATCGAGTTCGCTGCCCAAGGCAACAAAGTGGCCCTTGACGAAGTAGCCTTTGGTGGGTTTACGTGACATGGCAAGTATCATAGCCGTCGATATGAAAAAGAGATCCACCCGCTCAGCAGCCGACGCTGCACCCGCCGCCGGTTTTCAGTTCAGCCGTGCCCAGTTTGAAGATTTGGCCGACCAAGCCTTGAAGCACGCACGCAAGTTGGGCGCCACAGATGCGGGGGTCGAGGTGTCTGAGGGGGCGGGCCTGAGCGTTTCGGTGCGCAAGGGCGAGCTGGAAAACGTGGAACGCAACCGCGACAAGTCCTTGGGCATCACGGTGTACCTGGGGCAACGCCGGGGGAACGCATCGACATCGGATTTTTCCAAGGCAGCGATCCAGCAGACCGTTCGGGCCGCTTACGACATTGCACGCTTCACCGCCGAAGACCCGGTGGCCGGTTTGCCCGACGAGCAAGACATTGCCAACGACTACCCTGAGCTGGAGCTGTTTCACCCCTGGGCAATAGACGCGCAAGAGGCGGCGAACATTGCCTTGCGGTGTGAGGCTGCGGCTTTGGCCACCAGCAAAAAAATCACCAACAGCGAAGGCGCGGGCGTTTCGGCCCAGCAATCGCATTTTTTCACCGAGCACATGCGCGCAGGCGAGCGCGGCAGGGCCGGCATTTTCAAGGGCGGTTACGCCAGTTCGCGGCACAGTTTTTCGGTCTCGCCCATTGCGGGCAAAGGCGCGCACATGCAGCGTGATTACTGGTTCAGTTCCATGCGGTCGCCCAGCGAGCTGGCCAGCCCCGAAGCCGTGGGCCGCTACGCTGCAGAGCGTGCCCTGGCCCGCCTGAACGCCCGCAAAATTGCGACCACCCAATGCCCGGTTTTGTTCGAGTCGACCTTGGCCGCTGGGCTGTTGGGGGCTTATGTGCAAGCGGTCAGCGGCGGCGCGCTCTACCGAAAAACCAGCTTTTTGGTCGACAGCTTGGGCCGCCAAGTGTTCCCCAAGCACATCGATATTTTCGAAGACCCTTTGATCACCGGCGGCAAAGGCAGTGCCCCTTTTGACGACGAGGGCGTGCGCACGGTGGCCCGCCATGTGGTGAGCGCGGGGTGCGTCAAAGGGTATTTCTTGAGCACCTATTCGGCCCGCAAATTGGGCATGCGCACCACGGGCAACGCCGGTGGCTCGCACAACCTGTACTTGACCAGCCGGCTCACACGAGAAGGCGACGACCTGGATGCCATGCTGCGCAAACTGGGAACGGGTTTGTTTGTGACCGAGCTGATGGGCCAGGGCGTGAACTATGTCACGGGCGATTATTCGCGTGGGGCAGCCGGGTATTGGGTGGAAAACGGCCAGATTGCCTACCCGGTGGAGGAAATCACCATTGCCGGGAATTTGAAGGACATGTTTCAGGGCATTGAGGCCGTGGGCGCGGATGTTTATGGCTACGGCGCCAAGAACGTGGGGTCGGTGCTTGTCAACCGCATGAAGGTGGCCGGTAGCTGATTCGAACCCCCTGTTGCTGCTTGTTTTTGATGTCGAAATATCGAAAGTTGGTGCAAAGCCTTGATTTATTTGGAGGTTTTTGAGTTACCCAGAATTTCTGTGGATAACTTTGTGTAAAACCCCACTCCAAAGTGCCGCCTCCCTCTGAAAAACGCTGCGCCCACTGGCCTGCCTAGAAATTGGGCAAACTTTCGAGGCTATATAAATCAACGGCTTACGGTTCTTTTGATAAAGAGGCATGGCAACCGGCCGCAGCTTTTACTGGGGCTGGGTGAAAGTGTATACATGTGCATAAGGTGCGTCTGTCAAGCGTTTTTCGCGAAATTTGTCCAGATTTTTTCTTCTGGTTTACCCTAGCTAAGTGGCTTGATACACAAGCACTTTGAGCGAACGCTCAGGAGACACGTCTGCAAAGCTGCTGGGGTTGGGCAGTCGTTGCAAAAATTGCAAGCCAGGGGCGTGTTCCTGCATGGCTTTATGGAGGAAATCGGTCCCAAGTTCGGGTGCGTTCAGGCACAACAGCACGTGGCCCCGAGGTTTTAACAGGTCGGGGAGGCGGCGCATGATGCGCGCATAGTCTTTGGTCGCCACAAAGCTGCCTTTTTGGTAGCTCGGGGGGTCCAGCACCACCAGGTCATACGGGCCGTTGCGTTGTATCTTGCCCCAGGACGAAAAAATATCGTGCGCCAAAAAGCTGGCGCCGCCAGCAACGCCATTGAGCTGGTGGTTTTGTTGCCCCAGGGCCAGTGAGGTTTGGCTCATGTCCACATTGACCACCTGTTGCGCACCGCCTTGCAGTGCCACCACTGAAAACGCGCAGGTGTAAGCAAACAAGTTGAGCACTTTCATGCGGTGCGTTTGGGTGGCCAGTTGGTGTACCCAGCGCCTGCCTTCGGCCATGTCCAGAAACAGCCCGTGGTTTTGTCCTTTGAGCACATTGACCCGGTAGCGTGTGCCGTTTTCACTGACCACGTGGGGGTCGGGCACCTCACCTGCCATCAAACGTGTGTCGGTGCGGCCTTCCAGCCGG
>JBDKEX010000200.1:0-8693 GCA_039798985.1 Pseudomonadota bacterium
AGCCGCCAACATCATGCAGTTGGTTTGATCGGTGTAGGCGCCGTCGTCGGTCTGTATCCAGCAAATGCCGGTGGCCTGGCTGAACACCAGCCCGTCGGGTGAAGAAAGGTCGTTCTCATCGCTCAAATTCGACAAATTCACCGTGGACTTGTCTGCCCCGGCTTCGGCAGCGAACAGGTAAATGTCCCACTTGAAATTGGCTGCCCAGGGCTGGGTCTCCGCCAACCGGACGATGTGACCATTGACATTGCCCTTTTGCTCTTTGGAACCCTTCATGTCGGTGTAAACGCGGGGGTTGGCACCGTCGGCAGTGGCAACTGTGCGGTTGCTGTTGTTGGTCAGGGTTATATAAACCTCACCGTTCTTGGGGTTCACGCCCGCCCACTCTGGGCGATCCATTTTGGTGGCGCCCACCGCATCGGCGGCCAAACGGGTGAAAATGGCCACGTCGGCTGCCCCCGTGAACTCAAAGTAAGAGCTGTTGGCGATGACCGGGTTGTTCATCGAGAGTTCCAACCATTCGCCCGAGCCATCGTCTTTGAAACGGGCGACGAACAAGGTGCCTTTGTCGAGGTACTTGTCGCCAGCGGCCAAGCGGTTGGCAGGTTGCGCGTCCTTCGGGTCCCACTTGGCATCCGAAACAAATTTGTAGATGTACTCGCCGCGCGCGTCGTCGCCCATGTAGGCCACCACCGGCTGCCCCGCGGTTGTTCGGGCAAAAGTCACGTTTTCGTGTCCAAACCGGCCCAAGGCGGTGCGTTTGCGTATCGCCTGGGTTTTGTCATACGGGTCCATCTCTACGATGTAGCCGAAGGAGTTCATTTCATTGCGGTAATCGTCTTTGGCGTTTGCTGCTTGGGCGCCGTTGTTCCAACGCGCAAACCGGTCTTCCGTGCCGGCGCTCTCCCAACCGTGGCGGCTGGCATCACCTGCCTTGCGGCCGTAGCGTTTGAGGGCTTGGACTTGTTTGTCGTTCTTGCCCCGGCGCTCGTCGTCTTTGGCGTCGCGGTAAAAATAGCCAAACCAGTTTTCTTCGCCTGAGGCGTAGGTGCCCCAGGGGGTTTTGCCGGTTCCGCAATTGTTGAGCGTGCCCCGCGCGCGAACGCCATCAGAACTGTACTTGGTGACCAAGTGCTCGCTGCCTCGGGCAGGGCCGTGAATCACGGCATCGCTCATGGTGGTGACCCGGCGGTTGAAACTGGAGCCGGGTTTGTATGCCCATTGTTTTCCGTTGAACTGCACCTCCACCACCGACAGGCCATGGACCATCAACTCCTTGTCCACTTCCGCTGCCTGCCGGGGCAAGCTGGCTTTGCCGCCGTCGGCATGCAAAAAGAACGACGTGAGTTTTTCGTCTGTGGTGGCCTCGTGATTCATGGCCAACAAGCCGCGTGAATTGAAACTGCGCGATGGGTTGCCGCCTGCATCCAAACCAAACCATTCCATGCCGTCACCGTGATCGCCTGCTCGGTTGGCAAAATCGGTGTCCGTGCCGTCATTCTTGAAGGCCGGGGTTGCAGCGGTGATTGGATCGCCCAAGGCATAAACCACCTGTGCGGTGTAGCCTTCGGGCACGATGACTTTGTCCATCAGGCTTTTGGGCACGGACTTGAACCCCAGGGCACCGGCCGGGGCTGAAACCCCCGAGGTTGTAGTGGCACACCCGCTCAGGGCCGAAGCGCCCAACGTCGCCGCACCGGCTGCGCCTGCAACCCCGCGCAGCATGTGGCGTCGGTTCAAGCGGGTGTGCAGCACTTGCTGAAAATCGCCGTTGTTGCTGGTATTGGAGTCTTCGTCGTTGAAATCTTGGGGTGTTTTGGTGGTGTCGTTCATGTCGGTTGAAGTGGGGTTGGACAACCCGTTCAGTGTGCGAACCCCGCATGACGAAGCCGTGAAGCTCATGTGAAATTTTTATGAAAAAACCCGGGCAAGCCCGTGACGCTGTCCACCTTGGTAACTGCAGAGGTGTCGCTCTTGTATTTGGCGTGGTTGCTGTGGCCCATTGCCAAGGTAACGTCACCCAATTTGTAGGCCAAGGCCAGGGCCAGGCCGTTGTTGGGATCGTCTTTGGCTGCGCTGTTGGAGAAGGTGTAATCGGCAGCAACGGTCAAATCACCCAGTTTGTGGGTGTATTGCAAGTGGCGACCATCGTTGCTGGAGCTGGGCTCGGTCACAAAACCGGCATCGCCGTGGCCAACGCCCAGCACCTCAATCACGTTGTCCTCAAAATAACTGTCAAACTGCCCCACTGAAAAACGGCCAAAGTCCTTGTGGGCAAAACCCAAGCGCACATCGTCGGTTTGAACACCGTTGTTGTCGACAATGGGGTCGTAGTCCACCTCTATTTCGCCGAACGCTGTCCAGCCATCGCCCAATTGGTGGGTGGCCTTGATTTCAACTTGGTTCAAGCCCTTGCCCATGAACTCCTTTTGGGCGACGCCGGCAGCGTCTTTCTTGCTCAAGTGGTAGGCGCCAACCTCCACATTGAGTTCAAATTGGGTGTCTTTGCCCGCACTGAGTTCAGCGGCTTGCGTGCCGGCAGCCAGGGTCAATACGGCCAAGGCCAGGGCAGATTTTTTCAACATTGCGTACTCCATTGGGTTAGAACTGGTTGCATCGCCTTAAAGCGACGCAACCTGCCCAAGTGTGGGAACGCCAGGTTTCAATACCAAGGCAATCGGATGAAACTTCAGTGACGGTGGCTCAGTCGAGCCACTTCTGCATGAACCGGGCCTGTCCCAGGGCCGGGTCAAGTTCATAACCATCAAAGCCCATGCGCCGGTACAAGGCCATGGCAGGCAAATTGCCGTCCAGGCACTCCAGTGTCAGTTTGCAGGCACCGCGCTCCTTTGCCATGCGCTCCACTGCACTCAGCATCAGCGCTGCAACGCCCTGACCCCGGTAGGCGGGCAAAACCGCCACATCGTGCACATTCACCAAGGTTTGGGCCTTGAAAGTGGAAAACCCTTCGATGGCGTTGACCAGCCCCACCGCTTGGTCAAGGTGCCAAGCGATCACACTGAAAGCCTGCGGTCGCTGGGCCAGTTCGGCCGGCAGGCGGGCTTTCACATCTTCGCTCAGGGGGCTGCCTCCTCCGGCCGGGTCGCTGGCATACGCATCCAACAGCATGACCAAGGCCGCTGCATCGCCTGCCTGAGCGTAATTTACCGGGCGAATGTCGAAAACGGGTGCCATATCTTCAAGAACGCAAACAATCTGCCAAGCGATCAGCCCACCGGTGTGCTTTGCCACCGTCCTGAGCCTCCACCATCACACGCACCAAGGGCTCGGTGCCGCTGGCCCGGATCAGCACGCGGCCGTGATCGGCCAAATCGGCCTCGGCTTCTGCCAGGGTGGCTGCGAGGGCTGAGTTGTTTTTCCAGTCTTGCCCCGGCTGCAAACGCACATTCACCAAGGTTTGTGGGTACAACTCCAAACCGGCAAGCAAATCTGCGATCGAACTGCCGCTCCGCACGCAGGCCTGCAGAACCTGCAAGGCCGAAACCAGGCCGTCGCCGGTGGTCTGTTTGTCCAGTACCAAAAGATGGCCCGACCCCTCGCCGCCCAGGGCCCAACCCCGTTGGTCCATCGCCTCGAGCACGTAGCGATCGCCCACCTTGGCCCGTACCAGTTGCACGCCCTTGGCATGGAGGGCCACCTCGACGGCCATGTTGGTCATCAGCGTCCCGGCCACGCCTGGCACCTCTTCGCCTTTGCTCAAACGGTCCAGGGCCAGCAGGTACAGCAGCTCATCGCCATTGAACAAGCGGCCCTGCGCATCCACCATTTGCAGGCGGTCTGCATCACCGTCGAGTGCCACGCCCACATGCGCTTGGTGTTGTTTGACGGCTTGCACCAAGGCTTGGGGGTGGGTGGCCCCCACTTCGTGGTTGATGTTGAGGCCATCTGGGCTGCAGCCTATCGCTACCACCTCGGCGCCCAGTTCGTGAAACACTTTGGGGGCGATCTGGTAGGCCGCACCGTGGGCGCCATCCACCACGATTTTCATGCCGCGCAGTGTCAAGTCGTTGCCGAAGGTGCTTTTGCAAAATTCAATGTAGCGCCCGGCGGCATCGTCCAGGCGTTTGGCCTTGCCCAGGCTGGCCGAATCGGCCCACACCGGGGGCTCGGCCAAGGCGGCTTCCACTTCCAGCTCCCAGGCATCGGACAACTTGGTGCCGTGCGCACTGAAAAACTTGATGCCGTTGTCGCCAAAAGGGTTGTGACTGGCGCTGATAACGACACCCAAACTGGCCCGCTGGGCACGGGTCAAATACGCCACAGCGGGCGTGGGCACCGGGCCGAGCAGCACCACATCAACCCCCGCAGAGTTGAAGCCAGATTCCAGCGCAGACTCCAGCATGTAACCCGAAATGCGGGTGTCTTTGCCGATCAAAACCTTGGGGTGCGCCTCGGTTCGCTTGAGCACCCGCCCCACCGCGTGGGCCAATTTGAGCACGAAGTCTGGCGTGATGGGCGCCTGCCCGACGGTGCCTCGAATGCCGTCTGTGCCAAAATATTTTCTATTCATATATGAAACCATTTGTGTTGTGACAGGCCACATTATCCTTGCAGGGCTTGCCACACTTTGAGTGCATCTGCGGTCTCGCGCACATCGTGTACACGTACCAAGCGGGCGCCTCGGTCCACGGCCAACACCGCGGCCGCCAAACTGGCGGCCACCCGGTCCCGTGGATGGTCTTGCCCCGTGACACGCCCCAATGACGATTTGCGGGACCAACCTGCCAACAGCGGATACCCCAAACCCAGCACCTCGGCCTGCCGCGCCAACAAGGCAAAGTTTTGCGCCACGGTTTTGCCAAATCCAATGCCATAGTCCAACACCACCCGGTTGGCCGCCACGCCTGCGCGTTGCACCAACCGGGCCCTTTGGGCCAGAAACTCAACCACCTGCGCAACGGCATCGCCCTCCATGGGCGCAATCTGCATGCGTTGTGGGTCCAGGTGCATGTGCATCAAACACACACCGCAGTTGGGGTGGCCCGCCACCACCTCCACCCCTGTGCCTTGCCCGTGGGCGAATGGCTTTTGCAGGGCCCACACATCGTTCACTATGTCAGCGCCCACATCCAGGCAGGCCTGCATGACTTCGGGTTTGTAAGTGTCAACCGACACTGGAACCCCCCATTGAACCAGCGCCCGCACCACAGGCAACACGCGCGCCAATTCATCTTGCAAGGAAACGGGGGGCGCACCCGGTCGGGTGGACTCTCCACCCACGTCCAATATATGGGCCCCGGCATTCAACAACGTTTCGGCATGTTGCAACGCGCTTGGGGTGTCGGTGTGACTGCCGCCATCCGAGAAAGAGTCTGGCGTGACGTTGACGATACCCATGACTTTGGGAAGCGACAAATCGATTTGAAAACGGGAGGTTTGCCAGAACGCTTTGGGCAACGGTTGCATGGCCAATGGGGCGGGGTGGGGTTAAACGAAAAAACCGGGGCCTGGGCCCCGGTTGAGTGAGTTTCTGCCAACGATCACGCCGCCGTGGGCGTGGGTTCGTGCTTCACAGGAGTGGCACTGTCGCCCCCCGTACCGCCCCCACCACCCGCAGGCGGGTTGCGCGGCGTCCAATCCTTGGGAGGCCGCGGCGTCCTGCCGGCCATGATGTCGTTGAGTTGTTCCAGCTCAATGGTTTCCCATTCGAGCAAAGCCTTGGCCATGGCATGCATCTTGTCGCTGTGCTCTTCGATGAGTTTGCGGGCCAGGCCGTACTGCTCGTCAATGATGCGCCGCACTTCGGCATCCACCTTGCGCATGGTGTCTTCGCTCATGTGGGTGGTTTTGGTGACCGACCTGCCCAGGAACACCTCGCCCTCGTTTTCAGCGTAAACCATAGGGCCCAGTGCATCGCTCATGCCGTAACGCATCACCATGTCGCGCGCAATCGAGGTGGCGCGCTCAAAGTCGTTGCTGGCGCCGGTGGTCATTTGGTGCATGAACACCTCTTCGGCAATCCGGCCACCAAACAACATGCTGATCTGGTTCAGCATGAATTCTTTGTCGTAGCTGTAACGGTCCTTCTCAGGCAGGCTCATGGTCACGCCCAAAGCACGGCCGCGCGGAATGATGGTGACCTTGTGCACCGGATCGCACTTGGGCAACAAGCGGCCAATCAGTGCATGGCCTGCTTCGTGGTAGGCGGTGTTGCGGCGCTCTTCCTCGGGCATGACCATGCTCTTGCGCTCTGGCCCCATGATGATTTTGTCCTTGGCCTTTTCAAAGTCCTGCATTTCCACCACACGGGCGTTGCGGCGCGCAGCCATCAAGGCCGCCTCGTTGCACAGGTTGGCCAAATCGGCACCGCTCATGCCGGGCGTGCCGCGGGCGATGATGTCCGCGCTCACATCGGTGCCAATTGGCACCTTGCGCATGTGTACGTTCAAAATTTGCTCGCGGCCCCGAATGTCGGGCAAGGTCACGTACACCTGCCGGTCAAAACGCCCTGGTCGCAACAAAGCCGCGTCCAAAATGTCGGGGCGGTTGGTCGCTGCAATCACGATCACACCCAGGTTGGTCTCAAAGCCATCCATCTCCACCAACATTTGGTTGAGGGTTTGCTCGCGTTCGTCGTTGCCACCACCCAGGCCCGCGCCGCGCTGGCGGCCCACGGCGTCAATTTCGTCAATAAAGATGATGCAGGGAGCGTTCTTTTTGGCGTTCTCGAACATGTCGCGCACACGGGCGGCGCCCACACCCACAAACATTTCAACAAAATCGGAACCCGAGATGCTGAAGAAGGGCACCTTGGCTTCGCCGGCAATCGACTTGGCCAGCAAGGTTTTGCCTGTGCCCGGGGGGCCCACCAGCAACAAACCACGCGGAATGCGACCACCCAGCTTTTGGAACTTGGAAGGATCTTTCAAAAAATCCACCACTTCCTTGACTTCTTCTTTGGCCTCGTCGCAGCCCGCCACGTCGGCAAAAGTCACGGTGTTGGTGTTCTCGTCAAGCATGCGGGCCTTGCTCTTGCCAAAGCTGAAAGCCCCGCCCTTGCCACCGCCTTGCATTTGGCGCATAAAGTACACCCACACGCCAATCAGCAGCAGCATGGGCCCCCAGCTGACCAACAGCGTCATCAGCAGGGAACCTTCTTCGCGCGGCTTGACATCAAACTTGACATCGTTGGCAATCAAATCGCCTACCAGGCCCCTGTCGAGGTAGGTGGCCGTGGTGCGAACCCTGCGTTCGTCGGTGGTGACAGCCACAATTTCGGTGCCGCCCGCACCCTCTTGGATGGTGGCGCTTTTGATGCGCTGGCTTTTGACTTCGTCCAGGAACTCGGAATAGCCGATGTAACCCGCACTCGCGCTGGAACGACCGTCAAATTGCTTGAATACGGTGAACAGCACCATGGCGATGACCATCCACACCGCAATTTTCGAAAACCATTGGTTGTTCAAGAAGGGCTCCTGGGCAAGACTGTGTTTGTGTAGTTGGGGTCCATTTTAGGACTTTCAAGCCCCAGGGGGTGGCCGCAACGGCGTACCCGCATCAATCAGAGGGATAGAAAAAAGGCATTTAAAGCCTCCAGTTTCACGACTTGAGACCCATGCCAACCAAAAAAGTTTCGGAAGACTTGTCGCGGGACGCCTTGGGCTTGACAGGTTTGACCACCCGGAAGGTGTCTTTGAACAGTTTGACCAAGTCCTGGTAGCCACTGCCGTGAAACAGCTTGACCACCAGCGCCCCGTCTTTTTTCAAATGCGCTTTTGAAAAATCCACCGCCAGTTCCACCAACAGGCTGATGCGGGCTGCGTCCACCGATTCAACCCCCGACAGGTTGGGCGCCATGTCCGACACCACCGTGTCCACGGCACGACGCACGCCGCTGGCGTCGGTCAAAGCCGCGTCCAGCTCGGCCAGCACCGCATCCTCCCGAAAATCCCCTTGTATGCAGTGCACCCCCTCAATCGGCTCCATGGGCAACATGTCCAGGGCAATGATGGTGCCATTGAGCTCGCCCACCGCAGCCCCGGTGGGTGACAAGCACCTGCGCAAATACTGGCTCCACGCACCCGGAGCGCAACCCAAATCCACCACGCAATAACCGGGCTTGATCAGGTGAAAAGCCTCGTCAATTTCCTTGAGCTTGAAGGCCGCCCGCGCACGATAACCTTCTTTCTGGGCCAGTTTGACCCAAGGATCGTTGACGTGCTGGTTCAGCCAGGCCTTGTTGACCTTTTTGCTTTGGGTTTTGACTTTCATAGTCCCGAGTCTATACGGCAGCCCCCGAACACCCAGCCCGCACGCTTCTCAGCAATGCCAGATAATCCAACCATGCCCCAAATCAATCTCACTCCCGCAGAGCGCAAAGCCATTCGATCGGACGCGCATCACCTCGACCCCGTTGTTCTGATCGGCGGAGACGGCCTGACCGACGCGGTCAAAAAAGAAGTAGACGCCGCCCTGAAAGCCCATGGGCTGATCAAGGTGAGGGTGTTCAGCGACGACCGCCCGCAACGCGAAAGCTACCTCAAGACGCTGGCTGAAGAACTCAATGCCGCGCCGATCCAACACATAGGCAAACTTTTGGTGCTGTGGCGCCCCATTCCCGAAAAAGAAAAGGCTCTGGACGAAGACCGCAAGCCCGGCCCGCGCGACGTCAAAATCCTGAAGTACAGCAAAAAGGGCGGACAGCGCCCCGAGGTCAAGCAAGTGCGCGTGTT
>JBDKEX010000201.1:0-3637 GCA_039798985.1 Pseudomonadota bacterium
GCACCGTGAGTGCCGCCTTCGCAGCAGCGGGCGCAGCAGTTTGCGCGTGGGATGTGGACACAAGCAACAGAGCCACCGCCATCACCGCCGATGGACGGGGAAGCCAAGACCATGCGCCAACGCCAGCGCGAACAGAGACGGGGACTTCACACATGCTGCATCTACCTTTTCAGACGGCCAAGAGTATGAAGGCCAAACACCGGCTGGGTTGTCTCAGCCTATATTCCCAAAAAACCGAAGGGTGGTTCCCGTGCAAAGCAGGGGCCTCGGCGCAAAGCAGCTTTTAATATGGAAGGCTTTGCCGTTGCACGCCCACACCCGGTCGCACAACCACCACACACAACGGACACACCATGGAATTCCTGTTCGACCCCAACATCTGGATTGCCTTTGCAATGCTCACCACCCTCGAAATTGTTTTGGGTGTGGACAACATTATTTTTATTTCGATTTTGGTGGGGCGTTTGCCCCCCGACGTTCGCGACAAGGCGCGCCGCCTGGGTTTGGGCTTTGCCATGGTGTCGCGCCTGTTGTTGCTCGCGTCTTTGACCTGGGTCATGGGGCTCAAAGAGGAGTTGTTCAATGTGTTTGGGCAAAGTGTCAGCGGGCGCGATTTGGTGTTGCTGGCCGGTGGCTTGTTTTTGCTCTACAAAGCATCCCACGAGATTTTTCTGGAAGTCGAAGCCACGGAAGAGGGCGGCCCGGGCGCCTCAGACAGCGATGCAATCAAAGAGGGCGGATCCCGTCTTTTCTGGAGCATCATTGCCCAAATTGCAGTGATTGACATCGTGTTCTCGCTGGACTCTGTGATCACCGCTGTCGGCATGGTGGACCAGTTGAGTGTGATGGTGGCTGCCGTGATAGCTGCGGTTGCGGTGATGTTGTTTGCTGCCAAACCGATAGGCGATTTCGTGGACCGGCACCCCTCGGTCAAAGTCTTGGCCTTGGCCTTTTTGGTGATGGTCGGCATGGCGTTGACCGCAGAGGCTTTTGAGATGCACGTTCCCAAAGGCTATATCTACGCTGCCATGGCGTTCTCCTTGGCGGTGGAGGCTCTCAACATCCGTTCTCGCAGCAAGCGCTTGGCCAAGCGCTCGGCCTGAACTGACAACAATGCCCCTTTGTTGACTCAGATCAAGAGGCATTTTCCATGACTGAGGCACAGTGGTGCCCAGTTATGGAGATGCCTCGTGAGTCATGTGATTAATGAGCAATTGTTGCAACGCTTCGATGTGCCCGGCCCTCGGTACACCTCTTACCCCACGGCCGACCGTTTTGTCGAAGCCTTCAGTCAAGACGATTACATCCAGGCCCTAGAGCAGCGCAGTGCAGGTTCGTTGGCGCTGCCTTTGTCGGTTTATGTGCACATACCGTTTTGCGAATCGGTGTGCTACTACTGCGCCTGCAACAAGGTCATCACCAAACACCACGGCAAGGCCGCCGAGTATTTGCGTTACCTATCCCGCGAGCTGGAGTTGCAGGTGGAGCACTTTGGTCGCGGGCACAGCGTATCCCAGCTGCACCTCGGGGGTGGAACCCCCACTTTTTTGAGCGATGCTGAGCTGGAAGACCTGGTCAACATGGTGCGTCGGCACTTCAGTTTGGTGCCCGGTGGGGAATATTCGGTGGAGGTTGACCCACGCACCGTAACGCCGCAGCGGCTGGAACACCTTTGGCGTTTGGGCTTCAACAGGCTGAGTTTTGGTGTGCAGGACTTTGACGCCGCTGTGCAAAAGGCGGTTCATCGCATACAACCCGCCGAACAGGTGTTTGACTTGGTCACAGCAGCCCGAACCATGGGCTTTGAATCGGTGAACGTGGATTTGATTTACGGGCTGCCCCTGCAAACCCCAGAGTCATTTGCCCGCACGCTCGAACAGGTGAGGCAGCTGCGGCCCGACCGTATCGCGCTTTATGCCTACGCCCATTTGCCGGCGCGGTTCAAACCGCAGCGCCGTATAGTGCCTGCCGAGCTGCCCAGCGCGGCCGAAAAATTGTCAATGCTCGCCGCCTCGCTCGACGCCATCAGCAATGCGGGTTATGTCTATGTGGGCATGGACCATTTTGCCTTGCCCGACGACCCTTTGGCGGTGGCCAAACGCCAGGGGCGCTTGCACCGCAACTTCCAGGGTTACAGCACCCAGCCCGACTGCGACCTGATATCTCTGGGCGTGTCTGCAATTGGCCGTGTTGGGGCCACCTACAGCCAAAACGCCAAAACACTGGAAGAGTACTACGACGCGCTGGACCAAGGCCGTTTACCGATTGTTCGCGGTTTGGCCCTGAACCGGGACGATCTGATGCGGCGCTCGGTCATCATGGCCATCATGTGCCAAGGTGCGGTCGACTTTGAGTCCATCGGCCTGGCCCATTTGGTGGATTTCACAAGCTATTTTGCGCGCGAGCTTGCGGCCCTCGATGGTTTGCAGAAATGCGGCTTGGTGCAGGTCTCGTCATCGGGTATTGAGGTGACTGCCTCTGGCTGGTACTTTGTACGAGCCATCGCCATGGTGTTTGACAACTACCTGCAAAAAGACCAAGACCGGGCCCGGTTTTCAAAGATTATTTGAGGCTGCGCAGCCCCCCTCCTGGTACATTGACGCATGGAAAGTTCGTTGGTCTTGTCGGCCTGGGTCATGGGTTTGGTGGGCGGCCCGCACTGTGTGGCCATGTGTGGTGCGGCCTGTGCAGGTATCGCAAAAGCAGGCGAACCTCACGCTGCCTGGGCATTGTGGAAATTTCAGTTCAGTCGCTTGCTGGGTTACAGCCTGATGGGGGCACTGGCAGGCGGTACTGTGCAAGGTTTGGGTTGGATGGGGGCCCAAACCCCAGTGCTGCGACCGCTGTGGACCATGGTGCATGTTGCTGCGCTGATGATGGGCGCTTGGCTGGTTTGGACAGCGCGCCAACCCGCTTTTTTGGATGGTTGGGGCCAAACAATTTGGCGCAAATTTCGGCCCTTGATGGTTTCCATGGGCCAAAAAGCCCCTGTGGTTTTAGGGTTGGGTTGGGCCCTGATGCCTTGTGGCTTGCTCTACTCGGCCTTGTTGGTGGCGTCACTCTCAGCCAACGCCTGGCAGGGGGGGGCGATCATGGCGGCGTTCGCGGCGGGGTCCACACTCTCGCTGGTGTCAGCGCCTTGGCTGCTGTTGCAGCTTAAAAATGCACGCTCAGGGGGCTGGGGCATCCGTTTGGCTGGAGCGGGCTTGGTGGCCACCTCGGGTTGGGCACTGTGGCTGGGCATCACCCAACCCAGCGGCTTGTGGTGCGCTTAGTGTGCCTTTGGGGTGCGCGGCCAAGTGGCCACCAGCAAGCCCAGGAGTGCCAAACCAAAGGCAAACACTTGCGTGCCCGTGAGCCGTTCGCCCATGAACACCACCCCTACCACGGTGGCGCTGATGGGCAGCATCACGGTAAACACACCGGCTTGGTTGGCATTCACGGTTCGCTGGCCCATCATCCACAGCCACACGGTCCACACGCTGGCGGCAAGGGCGTAAAAAAGCAGCAGCCACCAAATCGGGCCAGAAACGGTGCCAAAGTCAAAGCCCCAGGCCGCCCACAGGCCGAACGGGGTCATCAAGGCAAACCCCCACAGGTTGATGATGGCGGCGATGCGCTTGGGGCTCACATTCTG
>JBDKEX010000202.1:0-3187 GCA_039798985.1 Pseudomonadota bacterium
GTCATCAAGCGCCTGAACGAAGCGGCCAATGCTGGGCTCAAAAACCCCGAGGTTGCCAAGTCCCTGGCCACAGAAGGTGCCGTGCCCCTGGGCGGTACGCCCGAAGCTTTTGGCGCCTTGATTGCGCGTGAAATTCCGCGTTGGCGTGAAGTCGTCAAAACCAGCGGCATGAAACTCGACTGACCTGGCCCTTCTTTCCAACCCTCATTCCACCCTTTCCACTTGACCATGAGCAAACCCACCACCGGTGACTTCACCAAAACCGCAGGCTGGATGGACTGGTACACCGGCCCGGCCCAACCCAAGTTCCAACTGCCCGCCGGCGCGGTTGACGCGCATTGCCACGTGTTTGGCCCGGGCGCTGAGTTCCCTTACGCGCCCGAACGCAAGTACACCCCTTGCGACGCCACCAAGCACGAACTCTATGCCCTGCGCGACCACCTTGGCTTTGCCCGCAACGTGGTGGTGCAAGCCACCTGCCACGGCGCCGACAACCGCGCCATGGTCGATGCCTGCCTCTCCAGCGGCGGCAAGGCGCGTGGCGTGGCCACCGTCAAGCGCAGCATTTCCGACGAAGAACTGCAGCAACTCCACAACGCAGGCGTGCGTGGCGTGCGTTTCAACTTCGTCAAGCGCCTGGTGGACTTCACGCCAAAAGACGAGCTGTTGGAAATTGCCGGCCGCATTGCCAAGCTCGGCTGGCACGTGGTCATCTACTTCGAAGCGGTCGATCTGCCCGAGCTTTGGGACTTTTTCACCGCGCTGCCCACCACCGTGGTGGTGGACCACATGGGCCGCCCAGACGTGTCCAAGCCCATCGATGGCCCCGAATTTGAGCTGTTCCTCAAGTTCATGCGCGAGCACCCCAACGTCTGGAGCAAGGTGAGCTGCCCCGAGCGCCTGAGCCTGACCGGCCCCAAGGCGCTCAACGGCGAACAAGCCGCTTACCAAGACGTGGTGCCCTTTGCCCGCCGCGTGGTCCAGGAGTTCCCCGACCGCGTGCTCTGGGGTACCGACTGGCCGCACCCCAACCTAAAAGACCACATGCCCGACGACGGCCTGCTGGTCGACTTCATCCCCCAAATTGCCCCAACCGCTGAAGAGCAAAAAAAGTTGTTGGTGGACAACCCCATGCGCCTTTACTGGCCCGAGGAGTGCTGACATGGCCCTGGAAAAACCCTATCAAGACGTGCCCGGCACCATTATTTTTGATGCCGAGCAAAGCCGCAAAGGCTACTGGCTCAACCAGTTCTGCATGAGCCTGATGAAGGCCGAAAACCGCGAACGCTTCAAGGCGGACGAGCGTGCCTACCTCAACGAATGGGCCATGACCGAAGAGCAAAAGCAAGCCGTGTTGGCCCGCGACCTCAACTGGTGCATGCGCACCGGCGGCAACATTTACTTCCTGGCCAAAATAGGGGCCACCGACGGCAAGAGCTTCCAGCAAATGGCCGGCTCCATGACCGGCATGACCGAAGAAGAATACCGCGCCATGATGCTGGCCGGCGGCCGCTCGGCCCAAGGCAACCGCTACATCGGCGAAGACGGCGACGCACAAACGCACCGCCAACCCCAAGGCGCCGCAGGCAAGAAAGCATAAACACCATGGCACGCATCACCGCATCTGTTTACACCTCGCATGTGCCCGCCATTGGCGCCGCCATGGACCTGGGCAAAACCCAGGAAGACTACTGGAAGCCGCTGTTCGCGGGCTACGACTTCTCCAAGCAATGGATGAAGGACAACAAGCCCGACGTGATCTTTTTGGTTTTCAACGACCATGCCACCGCTTTCAGCCTGGACATGATCCCCACCTTCGCCATTGGCACCGCGGCCGAATACCAGCCCGCCGACGAAGGCTGGGGCCCGCGCCCGGTTCCCAAAGTGGTGGGGCACCCCGAACTGGCCAGCCACATTGCGCAATCGGTCATACAGCAGGACTTTGACCTCACCATCGTCAACAAAATGGACGTGGACCACGGCCTCACCGTGCCGCTTTCGCTCATGTGTGGCGAGCTGGACCCGAAGAAGGACGCCTGGCCCTGCCCGGTGATTCCGTTTGCCGTCAACGTGGTTCAGTACCCTGTGCCCAGCGGCCAGCGCTGCTTCAACCTGGGCCAAGCCATCCGAAAGGCGGTCGAGAGTTACGACGAAGACCTCAACGTCCACATCTGGGGCACGGGCGGCATGAGCCACCAGTTGCAGGGCGCGCGCGCAGGCCTCATCAACCGCGAGTGGGACAACAACTGGCTGGACCTGATGATCAACGACCCGGTTGCCTGTGCCAACGTACCGCATATCGATTACGTGCGCGAAGCCGGCAGCGAAGGCATTGAACTCGTCATGTGGCTGATCGCCCGTGGCGCCATGTCCGACATCAACAACGGCCAAGTCACCGGCAAACCACCCAAGCTCGCGCACCGCTTTTACCACGTGCCCGCGTCCAACACGGCGGTGGGCCACGCCATTTTGCAAAACACCTGAGGAACAAACCCATGACCATCAAAGTAGCTTTGGCCGGTGCCGGCGCCTTCGGCATCAAACACCTCGACGGCATCAAAAACATCCCTGATGTCGAAGTTATTTCCCTGATCAGCCGCGACCTGTCCAAAACCCAGGAAGTGGCCGACAAATACGGCATTGCACACGTCACCACCGACCTGGCCGATTCGCTGGCCATCAAAGAACTCGACGCCGTTATTCTGTGCACGCCCACCCAAATGCACGCCGGCCAAACCATGGCCTGCCTGGAAGCGGGCAAGCATGTGCAGGTCGAAATCCCGTTGTGCGACGAACTCAAAGGCGGTCTGGAAGTGGCGCGCTTGCAAAAAGAAACGGGCAAGGTCGCCATGGTGGGGCACACCCGCCGTTTCAACCCCAGCCACCAGTACGTGAACCAAAAAATCACCGCCGGCCAGTTCAACATCCAGCAAATGGATGTGCAAACCTACTTCTTCCGCCGCACCAACACCAACGCCCTGGGCCAAGCCCGCAGCTGGACCGACCACCTGCTGTGGCACCACGCCGCCCACACCGTCGATTTGTTCGCCTACCAGTGCGGCAGCCCCATCGTCAAAGCCAACGCCATCCAGGGCCCCATACACCCGGCGCTGGGCATCGCCATGGACATGAGCATCCAGCTCCAGGCGGCCAACGGCGCCATTTGCACCTTGTCGCTGTCGTTCAA
>JBDKEX010000203.1:0-2765 GCA_039798985.1 Pseudomonadota bacterium
GGCTTTGAATTGCTCAAACCCGAGGCCGTGCTGGCGCTGGATGACGCCCTGGCCGCCCACAACGAGGAGCTGCCCCGCTTGCAAGAGTTTATTTTGCCCGCAGGCACACGCGGCGCCAGCCTGGCACATGTGTGCCGCACGGTGGCGCGGCGTGCGGAGCGCTCGGTGGTGGCTTTGGGCCAGGAGGAGTCCTTGAACGAAGCACCGCGCCAGTACCTGAACCGCTTGAGCGATTTGATGTTTGTGCTGGCCCGTGTGCTCAACCGCTTGGACGGCGGAGACGACGTGTATTGGAAAAGTGAACGCATGGCCCAAGGCGCTGCCAGCGCCGATACCGCGCCCGAACAATCCTTTTGATTTTGACGGGCTTTGCCAGGAGCACTTGGCCCCGGTCACATTTTGCTGGGGGCAAAAAAAATCCCGAGCCTAAAGGGCTCGGGATGGGAAGCCTTTTTGCTGTCACACACAAAGGCGCCCGCTCAGGGAGGAAAAGCGGGGAGCCGAATAAACGGCCCGCATGAAGTATAGAACTTCCCGGGCAAAAATCAAGCAGATGATGCAAAAAATTACAAAATGATACCTATGGTGATTTTTTCCGGGGCCAAGTGTCGGAAATGCACGCTTCCATACCTGCTACCGAGCGGCGCATGGCCAGCACAGCCCGGTCTTTGCTCAGCAAAGTGGCTTGGTGGGCCACGGCCAGGTCAATGAATATTTGGTCGTCGGGGTCGCGGCAGCGCGCGTTGCACTTTGGGGCCTCGGGTGCTGCCACAACAAACGCATCAAATTCTTGCAGCACGCGGGTGGCGGTTTGGGCGGCCGGTTGCGGAAAACGGGCCATGTATTGCAGCAAATGGGCGTAGCCCAGCACGCGTTCCAGTTCTGCGCGCATGGCGGGCGTGGCCCACCACTGCACGTGTTGATGGGCCAAAACTGTTGCAAACGCCTGGGTTCGCGGGTCCTTGAACAGCAACAAGTCCAACGTCCAGTTGGTGTCCAGCACCACCGGCAGCAGGTTCATGGGGCGGGGGGTGTTTCACTGGCCGGTGCGCTGCGGCGAGCCGAACCGGCCATGAGGTCGAAACGGAACAGGCGGCATTCGATGGGGCCGTTCCACAGGGGCACGCGGCGCGATTCCTTGAAGCGCATTTTGCTGGGCAGTTTCAGGTCTGGGGTGAGCAGCCAGGCGCTCCAGCCGGCGTAGTGTTTTTTCCAGTGGCTGGCGAGTTGGGCGAAAAAGTCGTTGTTTTCGCTGCCGTCGCTGTGTTGTGCGGTTTCGCGGCCGCGTTGAGGGGGGCGCTCACCGACCCGCGCGTCGGCCCGTTGCCCGGCCACACCGGCGGCGGCAATGCGCTCGCCATACGGGGGGTTGAGCAACATCACGCCGGCTGTGGGGCTGGGTGGCATGCGCTGGAGCGCATCGCCACCACGCAGTTCAATGGCGTGGGCCACGCCGGCCCGCTCTGCGTTGCGGCGGGCAAAATCGACCATGCGAAAGGCCACGTCGCTGCCAAAGATAAAAGGTTTTGATGCCGGCAGTTTGTGTTCAGCCGCTTGCGCCTCTTGCTTGAGCACTTGCCACACATGGGCTTGGTAGGGCATGAGTTTTTCGAAGCCGAAACGCCGCTGCGCGCCCGGTGCGATGTTCAGGGCCATTTGCGCGGCTTCGATCAACACGGTGCCGCTGCCGCAGCAGGGGTCGTAGAGCGGCACGGGTTGGCCTTGTTCGTCGCGGCCGGTCCAGCCGGTGGCGGCAATCATGGCGGCGGCCAAGGTTTCTTTCAGCGGCGCATCGCCTTTGTCTTCGCGCCAGCCGCGCTTGAACAGGGGTTCGCCCGAGGTGTCGATGTAGACCGTGCACTGGTCGGCCGTGAGGTGGGCGAACACGCGCACATCGGGGCGGGCCGTGTCCACGTTGGGCCGCGCGCCGCGCTTGTCGCGCAGGCGGTCGCAAATCGCATCTTTGACCCGCAGGGCCGCAAAGTTCAGGCTTTTGAGGGGGCTGTGCTGGGCGGTGATTTCGACCTTGATGGTTTGCTGCGGTGTAAACCAGATTTCCCAAGCCACGTCGTGCGCAGCGTCGTAAATGCCGTTTTCGTCGCGGTAGGGTTGCTGGGTCAGCCGCACCAGCACACGTTGCGCCAGGCGGCTGTGCAGGTTGAGTTTCAGGGCGTCGCGCCAGCTGCCGGGCACCTCAACCCCACCGCGCGAGGTGTGCAAATCGGCCACGGGCACGCCGGTGATGCGTTGCACCTCGGTGGCCAAAAAGCCTTCTACGCCGGCGGCGCAGGGCAAAAACAGGGTCAAGGCGTTCATGGCGGGCTTTCAGGGAAAAACAAAAATGGCCCCAAGGGCGGGGGCTCAAAGGGCTTTGCGCAGGTTGGCCGGTGCAATGCGCAGGGCCTCGCGGTACTTGGCCACGGTGCGGCGTGCGCATTCGATGCCTTGCTCTTTGAGCATGTCAGAGATTTGGTTGTCGCTCAGCGGCTTGTGGGTGTCTTCGCTGGCCACAAATTGTTTGATCAAGGCGCGCACGGCGGTGCTGGAGGCGTTGCCGCCGGTTTCGGTGCCCAGTGCCGAGCCAAAAAAATACTTCAGTTCGTAGGTGCCATAAGGCGTGGCCATGTATTTGGCGGTGGTGACACGGCTGATGGTGGATTCGTGCAGGCCGAGTTCGTCGGCAATTTCGCGCAGCACCAGGGGGCGCATGGCCAGTTCGCCGTGCAGAAAAAAATTGCGTTGCCGCTCCACGATCGCGGATGACA
>JBDKEX010000204.1:0-3949 GCA_039798985.1 Pseudomonadota bacterium
CGCCTGCTGGCCGAAGAAACCGGCCTGCCGGTGCTGGTGGCCGAAGAACCCCTGCTGTGCGTGGTCAAGGGCTGCGGCATGGCACTGGATCAGATGGACCGCCTGGGCGGCAGCATCTTCACGAACGAATAAGCGCTGACGCGATCCGGCCATGCCGCTGGGTACCGTTGACCGCACACCGCCCCCCCTTTTCAACCAGGGGGTGTCGGCGCTGTCCAAATTTTTGGTGCTGGGCGCCGCGGCCTTGGTGCTGATGGTGCTGGATGCCAAACTGAACTTGGCCCAACCCGTGCGCGCCACGCTGGCCACCGCGTTGTACCCGTTGCAGTGGGCCTTGCTCCAACCCATCAATGCGATACGAACCGGGGGCAGGCACTTTGCGTCGCTGCAAACGGCGCAAGAAGAGGCTCAAAACGCCCGAACAGCCTTGATGAGCCAAGTGCAACGCGCCGCCCTGGTGGAACACCTGAGCCAAGAAAACCAATCGCTGCGGCGCTTGCTGGGCATGGCGCAACAGTTGCCGGTTCCGTCCCTGGGGGCGGAGGTACTTTACGACGCAGCCGACCCCTACACCCACAAAGTCGTGCTCAACAAAGGGCAAACGCAGGGCGTGCAGGCAGGTTCGCCGGTCATGGATGGGTTTGGGGTGTTGGGTCAAATCACCCAAACCTTCCCATTTACCTCCGAACTGACCTTGCTCACAGACCGAGACCAAGCCATTCCGGTGCTCAACACCCGAACCGGCCAACGCCATTTGGCCTACGGCAGCGCCAGCCGCAGCACGGCGGGTTTTTTGGAGTTGCGTTTTGTGTCTTCCAACGCCGACATTGCCGTGGACGACGTGCTCACCACCAGCGGTGTCGACGGTGTTTACCCGCCCGGCCTGCCGGTGGCTCGGGTGTCGCAAGTCGATCGAATGGCGGACGCCAGCTTCGCTCGCATATTGTGTTTGCCCACCGCACAAGTGGGCAGCGCACTGCAGGTGTTGGTGATTCAACCAGGCTCCGGTACAGCACCCCAACCGATGCGGAGACGCCCATGATCATGCGCCCCGGGCAACGCCTGCTGCTGCCGGCGAGCCCCTGGTTCATTGGCCTGACGCTGGTTTTGGCGACCGTGTTGAACATGGTCGCCAACATGGCGGGCATGGGCCGCGCGGCATGGGTTCCCGATTTGCTCGCTGTTACGCTTGCTTTTTGGAGTGTGCACCAACCCATGCGCGTGGGCGTGGGGGTCGCGTTCTTGTTTGGACTGGCTATGGACGCCCACCAAGGTGCACTGCTGGGCCAGCATGCGATGGCGTACACCCTGTTGGGCTATTTGGCGGTTTTGCTGCATCGGCGTTTGCTGTGGTTCAACGTGGGCGAACAGGCCTTGCAGGTGCTGCCCATGTTCGCTGCCATGCATGTGTTGCAAGTGGTCGGCCGCTTGCTCACGGGGGACGGCTGGCCGGGCTGGCCCATGCTGTTGGCACCGCTGCTGGAAGCGCTTTTGTGGCCCGTGGCTCACGTGTTGCTGCTGGCGCCGCAGCGCCGTGCCCATGACCACGACGACACCCGTCCCATCTAGCGGCCATGATTGAATTCAAGGACGTTGCGTCACAGCTGGAACGCTTTCGCACGCGCGTTTGGGTGGCCGGGCTGGTGGTGCTGGTTGCATTTGGTTTGGTTGGCCTGCGCTTGGTGTACCTGCAAGTGCTTCGCCACGATGAGCTGCTGGCCCAAGCCGAAACCAACCGAACGGCCGTGCTCCCGGTGGTGCCCAACCGCGGCCTGATCTTGGACCGCAACGGTGTGGTGCTGGCCAACAACTACTCGGCCTACACGCTCGAAATCACCCCGTCCAAAGTGCGAGACCTGGACGAAACGATTGCGGGGCTCGGAGAAATTTTGGACGTACAACCCCGGGACATACGGCGTTTTAAGCGGCTGATGGAGGAGTTCAAGCGTTTTGACTCCTTGCCGCTGCGCAGCCGCTTGACCGATGAGGAGGTGGCACGCTTCACCGCGCAACGTTACCGCTTCCCTGGCGTTGAAGTGCAAGCCCGCTTGTTCCGAAACTACCCCTATGGCGAGATTGCCAGCCACGTGGTGGGTTACATAGGCCGCATCAACCAGCGCGAAAAAGACGCCATGGAAGACTGGCCAGACGAAGACTTGGCCAATTACCGAGGCACCGAATACATAGGCAAACTGGGGGTGGAGCAAAGTTTCGAGCGGGAGCTGCACGGCCTCACCGGGTTCGAGCAAGTGGAAACCTCGGCTGGGGGCAAGGCGGTTCGCACCCTGGCGAATTCGCCATCCACACCCGGCAACACGGTGGCCCTGTCGATTGACATCAAACTCCAGAAACTGGTGGAAACCCTGTTTGGCTCGCGTCGTGGGGCTTTGGTGGCCATAGACCCACGCAACGGCGAAGTGTTGGCCTTTGTGAGCAAACCCACCTTCGACCCCAACCTGTTTGTGGAGGGCATTGATGTTGACAACTGGCGCGCGCTGAACGAATCCATAGACAAACCCTTGCTCAACCGGGCGTTGCGCGGCACTTACCCGCCGGGGTCCACTTACAAGCCTTTCATGGCCTTGGGGGCTTTACAAGGTGGCTATCGCAAGCCGGAAACCGTGGTCAATGACCCGGGCTATTGGATGTTTGGCAATCACCGCTTCCGCAGCCACGACGACCAAGGCCTGGGCGGGGTGGATTTGTACCGCAGCATTGTCAAATCGAGCAATGTTTACTACTACAGCCTCGCCAACGAAATGGGGGTCGAGGCGATCCATGACTTCATGGCCCCCCTGGGTTTTGGGCAAATCACGGGCATCGACCTCAAAGGCGAGGTACGAGGCGTGCTGCCAAGCCCCGCCTGGAAGCGACATACCTACAAAAAACCCGAACAACAGCGCTGGTACGCCGGCGAAACCATCTCTCTGGGCATTGGGCAGGGTTACAACAGTTTCACCATGCTGCAAATCGCGCAAGCCATGGCAACCCTGGCCAACGGTGGAACCAAATTCAAACCCCACGTGGGGATGCACACCATCAACGTGGTCACCGGCGAGCGCACCCAGACCGCACAGGAACCTGGCGAGTCTTTGGGCTACAAGCCAGAACACGTGGCCTCGGTGATCAAAGGCATGGAAGGGGTGACGCTGGAGGGCACTTCGGCTCGCGTGTTTGCCGGAGCGCCCTACCGAAGCGGCGGCAAAACCGGGACCGCGCAGGCAGTGACGATAGGGCAAAAAGACAAATATGACGCCCGCAGGCTTGAGGAACACCAGCGGGACCATTCGTTGTATGTGGCTTTTGCACCCATTGAACAACCCCGGGTCGCCCTGGCGGTGGTGGTTGAAAACGCGGGCTTTGGTGCGGCGCACGCGGCCCCCATTGCACGGCGGGTTTTTGACTTTCTGATGCTGGACCAGTACCCCAGCGGGGAAGACATTCTGGCCGTGCAACAAGGCCTAGCGGCAGCCCCCATTGGCAAGGCACGCAAAGTACAGGACGTGCCTTTGGCGCCCTGAACACACCGGGGTCACAACAGCCGAGCTGCGTCCCAGGCGGTTTTGAGTGTCAGCGCCAAAACCACCCACAAGAACATGGTGCGCACAAACCCCGCACCCCGTTTCAGCGCCAAACGTGTGCCCAGCAAGCTGCCGGCCACATTGGCCACGGCCATCGCCAAGGCGTAGTGCCACCAAACGTGTCCGGTCCAAGCAAACAACGACACTGCCGCCAAATTGGTGGTGGCATTGAGCCATTTGGCGCTGGCACTGGCGTGCAAAAAGTCGTAACCCATCCAGCGCACCAAAAAAAACACCAAGAAGCTGCCCGTGCCGGGGCCAAAAAACCCGTCGTACAGGCCGACCATGCCGGCCAACAACCCCATGGCCCAGACTTCGGCAACTTGCGAAAAGCGCGGGGCATGCAGGCGCCCCAAGTCTTTTTTGGC
>JBDKEX010000205.1:0-5690 GCA_039798985.1 Pseudomonadota bacterium
CTACACCGGCGTTGAAAAGCATCCATTGCGCCAAACGGTGCGCCTTGCCACCCAAGTGAGACACGCCCACTGTGCGCCCCGCCAAGCCCCTCAAATGCAAAGGCCCTTGCTGCCCCACCCCCAGCACCACCTGCGGGGTGCGCGACAAAGCCAAAAACACTTGCGAACGTTCGCCCCGGACATGATCCCAAAGCGTGTGATCAAAATCGTCCACCCACAATGGCAACTCACCCGTGCCCAGGGTCCCATAAGGTTGCGCGCCCCCCACACCAGACGCGGCATCCTCAGCAACTGGCATCAGGCCTTCGACCCGAATCCCTTCTGCTTCAAAAAACCCCAACTGTTGGGCCAACACCAAAGGCAGGTGCCCAATGCTGCGGTTGACGCCACTCAAGCACCGCAACACAGGCATGTTTGCAACGGCCGCGCTGGCGGGGTCAACCATGCTTGTCATGCCCACACCCAGTGCGCAAGCCAGCAGCGTGCGTCGCGTTAACTTTCCCGTGGTGTCCAAAGGGTGGCTGTCCATGCCTCAAGCATAAATGCGAAAAATGCGTCACGCATTGGGACCACACCTGAGCGGGAAAACACCGATGGGGATAGCCCTGATACCCCAAGCCCGGATTCAGCGGCGGTCGTGCAGCGCATGGGCGATGGTGCCCAAGTCCACATACTCCAGTTCGCTGCCTATGGGCACACCGCGTGCCAAGCGAGTGACCTGTATGGATTGCGCCTTCAGCGCTTGTGCGATGACATGCGCCGTGGCCTCACCTTCGGCCGTGAAGTTCGTGGCCAGAATAACTTCTTTTACCTCGTTGGGCGCTGGCTCGCCCAAACGCTGAAACAGTTTGTGCAACCCAATGTTCTGGGCCCCCACACCGTCCAACGGGCTGAGTTTGCCCATCAGAACGAAATAGCGCCCCCGGTAAACGCCGGTGCGCTCCAAAGCGTCTTGGTCGGCCGGGGTTTCCACCACACACAGCTGGTGAGGGTTGCGAGCGGGGTCCAGGCAAGCGGGGCACACGGCGTCTTGCGTCAGGGTGTTACAAAGCTCGCAGTGGCGCACCGTGGCCACGGCATTTTGCAGGGCTTGTGCCAGCGCCAACGCACCCTCCCGCTGGTGCTGCAACAAGTGAAACGCCATGCGCGAGGCCGATTTGGCACCCACACCCGGAAGGTGCTGCAAAGCGCGCACCAACGCCTCCATTGCGGGGTTGTTTGTCATGGAAGCTCGCAACTCCGCTACGGCAAGGCTGTCAGAAAGGGAACTTCATACCGCCGGGCAAGCTGGGCATGCCGGCTGTGATCTTGCCCATTTTTTCTTGACTGGTTTCTTCGGCCTTGCGCACTGCGGCGTTGAAGGCGGCTGCCACCAGGTCCTCGAGCATGTCTTTGTCGTCGGCCAACAAGCTGGGGTCTATCGTCACGCGTTTGACATCGTGTTTGCAGGTCATGACCACTTTGACCAAGCCAGCCCCCGACTCACCGGTGACCTCCATGCTGCCCAGTTCGTCCTGGGCTTTCTTGAGGTTGTCTTGCATGGCCTGGGCTTGCTTCATGAGGCCAGCGATTTGTCCTTTGTTGAACATGGGGTTTCCTTGTGGTTTTGAAAGAATTAAACAGGCTTGAGGCTGCCGGGCACGATTTTGCCGCCGTAGTCTCGCATCATGGCCTGCACAAAAGGGTCTTGGTGTATCACAGCCTCGGCCAGTCTTTGCCGCTCTGCAGCTTTGGCCGCAAGGCGTTTGGCCGGCGAATCTTGAACAGGTCCTATTTGGACCTGCAAGCGCACTGCAATGCCCTGGCTGTTGAGCGCCGCTTGCAACCGGTCCCGGGTGCTGGCTTGCGCCAAAGATTCGCTGGGAACTTGCAGTGTCCATGCATTTTGCACCGCGTTGGCGGTCGATCCGGGCAACCCGGGTGCCGACACCAACTCGGCTTGCAAGGCCAATTCACGCACCAACGCGGTCACCAACTCGCCATTGACCAGGGCCATGACCGTGTCGTACCAAAAATCGCCCAAAGCAACGGCCTGCCCCCCGTTGTCTTGAACTGCTTGTGGGTGCGAAACCGGTTCGGCAACCGGTGTCGTCGTCGGGTCTTCGACCGAATCAGCCGCCGGCAGTGGTGGCTCAAATTTCAGTGTTTTTTTTTCAGCCAACGCCGCTGAGGGCGGTTTGAAAGCCAACAAACGCAACAGCACCATGGTCAGGGCGGCGTATTCGTCTGGTGCCAAACCCAATTCAGCACGCCCGTGCAAACACAAGCTGTACAGCAATTGGGTTTCGTCCGGCGGCAGGTGTTGTGCGGCCTTCTGCAATGCAGCGTCCTCAGAACCCGCTGACGGGGCGCTGCCCGGCACCATCTGCAACACGGCCATACGTTGCAAGGCGCCCACCAACTCCTCCAGGGTCGAAACAGCGCTGAACCCGTTCGAGCGCAACAGATTCACCGTTTCAACCACCGTTTTGCCATCGCCATTGGCCAGCGCCTCCAGCAAAGTCCAAACGTGGCTGCGGTCCACGGCCCCCAGCATTTGGCGCACCGCCGTTTCTTGCAATTGGCCCCCACCAAAAGCAATGGCTTGATCGGTCAAACTCAAGGCATCACGCATCGAACCGCGCGCCGAGCGCGCCAACAACGCCAAAGCCAACGGCTCAGCCGGCACCTGTTCGGCAGCCAGCACGTGGGTCAAATGCTCCAGCACCGTTTCGGGAGCCATGGGCCGCAGGTTGAACTGCAGACAACGGCTCAACACCGTGATGGGCACTTTCTGCGGGTCGGTGGTTGCCAACACAAATTTCAGGTAATCGGGCGGCTCCTCCAGCGTTTTGAGCATGGCGTTGAAGGCCGTGTTGGTCAACATGTGCACTTCATCGATCATGAACACCTTGAACCGGCCCTGCACAGGCTTGTAAACCGCCTGCTCCAGCAATGACTGCACCTCGTCCACGCCACGGTTAGAGGCGGCGTCCAGTTCGGTGTAGTCAACAAACCGGCCCGCATCAATGTCGCGGCAAGCTTGGCACACACCACAAGGCTGGGCGGTGATGCCCCCTTGACCATCCGGACCGGTGCAGTTCAGCGACTTGGCCAAAATCCGCGACACCGTGGTCTTGCCCACGCCACGGGTGCCCGTGAACAGGTAGGCATGGTGCAGCCTTTTCGTGGTCAATGCATTGCCCAAAGCTTGCACCACATGCTCCTGCCCCACCATTTCGGCGAAATTTTTGGGACGGTACTTGCGAGCCAGAACAACGTATGACATGCGTGGATTCTATCGGCGCCGTGCAGAGGCCACAGCGCTGGCGTACAATCAACCGAGACGGGCCTTCCCGCATGGTGAAGCGGCCAACCGGGTCAGGTGGGGAACCAAGCAGCCCTAACTGTGAAGCCAGTGCCGGGGTCGAGGCTCGTCACCTTATTCAACGAAGCGACAAGATTTGAGGCGCATTCATGGCCAACGAGCTGATCAAACACGTAACCGACGCAACTTTTGAAACCGACGTGGTGCAAGCCGGCGTGCCGGTGTTGGTCGATTTCTGGGCTGAATGGTGTGGCCCTTGCCGCATGATTGCCCCTATTTTGGAAGAGGTGGCCACCGGTTACAACGGCAAGCTGCAGGTGGCCAAAATGAACGTGGACGAAAACCGCAACGTGCCAGCGCAGTACGGCATCCGTGGCATTCCCACGCTGATGGTGTTCAAGGATGGCCAGCTTGCAGCCACCAAGGTGGGGGCTTTGAGCAAATCACAACTCACCGCTTTCGTCGACCAACAGCTCGCCTGATTTTTTGAGCACGCGCTCAGGTGCAAGGCCTGGGCGCATTTCCTGCCATAATGCTGGCAATTGGCGTTTTGATATACGCCCTTTCATTTTTGCGCCGACCACTTTACGCGGCTGCAACACCCCCCAAATTCCATACCACTCCTTTCTTGGAGTCCCCACATGCATCTGAACGAACTCAAGGCACTCCATGTGTCTGAAGTGCTCAAGCAAGCCGAAGCCCTGGAAATCGAAAACACCGGGCGTATGCGCAAACAAGAGCTCATGTTTGCCATCATCAAAAAGCGCGCCAAAGCAGGCGAGCTGGTCAATGCCGACGGCGTGCTTGAAGTGCTGCCCGACGGCTTCGGTTTTTTGCGGGCCATGGACACCAGTTTCACGGCCTCCACCGACGACATTTATATTTCGCCCAGCCAGATTCGCCGCTTCAACCTGCACACCGGTGACATGATTGAAGGCGAAGTGCGCATCCCCAAAGACGGCGAGCGCTACTTTGCGCTGAACAAACTCGACAAGATCAACGGCCTGCCGCCCGAGCAGAACAAGCACAAGATCATGTTCGAAAACCTCACGCCGCTGTTCCCCAAAGAACACATGCGTTTGGAACGCGACATCAAAGGCGAAGAAAACATCACTGGCCGGGTCATCGACATCATCGCCCCGATTGGCAAAGGCCAGCGGGCCCTGATTGTGGCCCCGCCCAAGAGCGGTAAAACCGTGATGATGCAAAACATTTGCCACGCCATTGCCTCCAACCACCCCGAGGTGGAACTGATGGTGCTGCTGGTGGACGAACGCCCCGAGGAAGTGACCGAGATGCAGCGCACGGTGCGCGGCGACGTGATTGCCTCCACCTTTGACGAACCGGCTGCCCGCCACGTGCACGTGGCCGAGATGGTTATTGAACGCGCCAAACGCCTGGTCGAACTCAAAAAAGATGTGGTGATCCTGCTGGACTCGATCACCCGCTTGGCCCGCGCTTACAACAACGTGCTGCCCAGCTCCGGCAAGGTGTTGACCGGCGGCGTGGACGCCAATGCCCTGCAGCGGCCCAAACGTTTCTTCGGCGCGGCACGCAATGTAGAAGAAGGCGGTTCGCTGACCATCATTGCCACCGCGTTGGTGGACACCGGCAGCCGCATGGACGAGGTGATTTTTGAGGAATTCAAGGGCACCGGCAACAGCGAAATCCACTTGGACCGCCGCCTGTACGAAAAACGCGTGTTCCCCTCGATTCAGCTCAACCGCAGCGGCACCCGCCGTGAAGAGCTGCTGCTGGCTCCCGAAATCTTGCAAAAAACCCGGATTCTGCGCCAGTTCATGTACAACATGGACGAAATTGAGGCCATGGAAATGGTGCTCAAGAGCATGCGCCAAACCAAAAATAACCACGAGTTCTTCGATTTGATGCGCCGCGGCGGTTGATCAAAACCCAAGCACAAAGCTATAATACAAAGCTTTGCGGAAAGTGCGCCAGATGGTCTGGACGTGGCTGCTGCAGCAACCAGGAAAAAGCGATGAAAAACGGCATTCACCCCAACTACCGCGAAGTGTGTTTCGTGGACCTGTCCAACGGTTTCAAGTTTGTAACGCGCTCTTGCGCCAGCACCAAAGAAACCATCAAGATGGAAGACGGCCGTGATCTGCCGCTCTACAAGCTGGACACCTCCAGCGAGTCGCACCCCTTCTACACCGGCACGCAAAAGTCGGTGGACAACATGGGCGGCCGTGTGGAAAAATTCCGCAACCGTTTTGCCCGTGGCGCTGCCGCTTCCAAGTAAGCAGCACCCCTTGCAATTGCAAACTGCAGCCGGTTCGTCCGGCTGTTTTTATTGGTGAACCGCCCTACCCCCGCCATCGTCACCCAACTGGCCGCACGCCGCTTGCCCAGGTGGGTGCTGCTG
>JBDKEX010000206.1:0-3670 GCA_039798985.1 Pseudomonadota bacterium
GTGCAGGCGATCCACAAGGCTTTGATCTCGCCGTCGGCGGCGGCCTGGAACATCTCCACCGCGGTTTTGCCCGGCTTTTCGGGCACGCTGGGCACACCCCACAGCGCTGCAACTTCTGCCCGGTGGGCGGGGTTGGCCAGCTCGCGGTGGGCACTGAGCAGGTTGGCCAAACCGCCCACCTCCCGGCCGCCCATGGCGTTGGGCTGGCCGGTCAGCGAAAACGGACCTGTGCCCGGCTTGCCAATTTGCCCTGTGGCCAGGTGCAGATGGATGAGGCTGGTGTTTTTGGCAGTTCCGCTGCTCGACTGGTTCAGGCCCTGGCAGTACAGGCTCAATGTGGGCTGGCGTTCAAAGGGCTGGTCGTGCTTTGCGTCATCTGGAACGCCGGCGATCCAACGCGCGGCTGTCCACAAATCGCCTTCGGGCAACCCACACACCTGTGACACGGCTGCAGGGGTGTAGTCGTGGAGCGTTTCCTGCAGTGCGTCGAAACCTTGGGTGTGCTGTGCAATGAAATCGTTGTCGGTCCAACCAGCATGCAGCATGATGTGCAGCAAGCCGTTGAACAGCATCACGTCGGTGCCGGGTTGCAGGGGCAGGTGCAGGTCGGCCAGGCTGCAGGTGTCGGTGCGACGCGGGTCGGCCACAATGACTTTGAGTTCGGGGCGCGCTGCCTTGGCGGCTTCAATCCGTCGAAACAACACCGGGTGCGCCCAGGCGGTGTTGCTGCCCGCGATGAACAGGCAAGCCGTGTGGTCTACGTCTTCGTAACAGGCGGGGGGGGCGTCGGCGCCCAGTGTGAGTTTGTAGCCTGCCACCGCGCTGCTCATGCACAGGCGGGAGTTGGTGTCGATGTTGTTGGTGCCCAGCAGTCCTTTGGTCAGCTTGTTGAAGACGTAGTAGTCCTCGGTCAACAGTTGCCCGCTCACGTACACGCCCACCGCGTCTGGCCCGTGCTGTTGGACGATCTGGGCCAGTTTTTGGCTGACGGTGTCCAGCGCGTGGTCCCAATCGGTGGGTACTGGGGCGGTGCCACGTTGCGCGCGGAGCATGGGTTGCAGCAACCGCACTTGCTGGGCAATGTGCGGTTGTGCCGTCAGGTGCAAGGTGGAGCCTTTGGTGCACAGGCGGCCTTGATTGGCCGGGTGGTTGGGGTCGCCACGCACATGGGTGATTTGCGCGCCCACGCTTTCAATGATCACCCCGCAACCGACCCCGCAATACGGGCAGGTAGACCGGGTTTCCTTGGTCTGAGGTACGAGTGCGGAGGTCATGGGGCTGGGCACTTGGGTTGGGGCAGAGGGGTCAGGCTTCGGCGGGTGTTTGCGCGCAACGGCGTGTCGGGCCCGCGATCGGTCGGCTCAGGTCGGTGGCCCAAGTGGCCAGTTCGTGCGCAGCCATCCACACGTCACCTTCGGTGACCTTGACGCTGAAATGCGGCGTGCAGCCTTCGTCGGGCGCGGCGGCCTGGCCGTTGCACAGGCCTATGGTCCAGTTGTGCAAAGGGCAGGCCACGCTGCGCCCAAACACAATGCCTTGGCTCAAGGGGCCGCCTTTGTGGGGGCAGCGGTCCAGCAGCGCGAACACTTCGTCTTCGGTGTTGCGAAACAGCGCCACGTCCAGACCCTGCGGCCGCGCTACACGGCGTGATCCCAGCACCGGAATGTCGGTGACACGGCAAATCAGGGTCCATTCGGGGGTGGGGGGGATGGGCGTCATGCCGCGGCTCCTTCTTGTTGGGTAACTGGGGCGGAGGTGTTCACTGTTTTAACGGGCTCGAACTGGCGCACATCCACTTCGGCTTTGGCGAATTCAAACCAAGGGTCGGGTTCGCCGTCCAAGGCGGCTTGTAGCTGGGCCCACAGCGCTTTGCGACCCTCGTGGTCATCCAAGATTTTTTTCTTCACGTAGTCAAGGCCCACGCGGTTCACGAAGTGCACTGTGCGTTCCAGGTACCAGCCCTCCAGGCGGTACAGCTGCATGAAGGCGCCTGTGTATTCCAACACCTCTTCGGCGGTTTTGAGTTTGGTGAAAAAGTGCGCCACCTCGGTTTTGATGCCGCCGTTGCCAGCCAAGTACATTTCCCAACCGCTGTCCACACCGATGATGCCCACGTCTTTGATGCCGGCTTCGGCGCAGTTGCGCGGGCAACCACTGACGGCGAACTTCACCTTGTGCGGGGCGTACATGCGCCACATGGCGCGTTCCAGGTCTTTGCCCATCTGGGTGCTGTCTTGCGTGCCCATGCGGCACCATTCGCTGCCCACGCAGGTTTTTACGGTGCGCAGTGCCTTGGCATAGGCGTGGCCGCTGGGCATGTCCAAGTCTTTCCACACCGACACCAGGTCCTCTTTTTTGACGCCCAGCAGGTCAATCCGCTGGCCGCCTGTGACCTTGACGGTGGGGATGGCGTATTTGTCCACCACATCGGCAATGCGGCGCAGTTCGGACGCGGTGGTTTCGCCGCCCCACATGCGCGGGATCACGCTGTAGGTGCCGTCTTTTTGGATGTTGGCGTGGCTGCGTTCATTGATGAATCGGCTTTGCGGGTCGTCTTTGGCCTCTTTGGGCCATGTGCTGATGAGGTAGTAGTTGACGGCCGGGCGGCAGCTGGCGCAGCCGTTGGGGGTTTTCCAGCTCAGGTGCTTGAACACCGCACCGGTGGTCAGCAGTTTTGAGCCATCGGTCAATGGAGTGGCAATGGATTCGCGTACATCGGCATGGCTGTGATCGGTGCAACCGCACATGGCCTTTTTCTTGGGTGTGGCGCTGTAATCGCCCCCGGCTGTGAACATCAGAATCTGTTCCACCAAGCCGGTGCAGGAACCGCACGAGGCGCTGGCTTTGGTGTGCTTGCGCACTTCCTCGAGCGTGAACAGCCCTTTGTCTTTGATGGCCTTGCAGATTGAGCCTTTGTTCACACCGTTGCAACCGCACACCTCGGCTTCGTCGGGCATGCTGGCCGCCTTGCTGTGGCCCTCGTGGCCAACGTCGCCAATGTTGCTTTCGCCAAACATCAGTTTGTCGCGGATGTCGGCAATCGAACGCCCCTCACGCAGCAGCTTGAAGTACCAGCTGCCGTCCACCGTGTCGCCGTACAGGCACGCGCCTACAAGTTTGTCGTTTTGAATCACCAGCTTCTTGTAGACCCCACCCACTGGGTCGCTCATCAAGATTTCTTCATGGCCTTCGCCACCCAGGAAGTTGCCGGCCGAAAACAGGTCGATGCCCGTGACCTTGAGCTTTGTGGAGGTGAGGGAGCCGGTGTAGCGGCCAATGCCGAACTCGGCCAGGTGGTTGGCCAGCACCTTGCCTTGTTCAAACAACGGGGCCACCAAACCGTAGGCAATGCCACGGTGCGCGGCGCATTCGCCCACAGCGTAAATGCGGGGGTCGGTGGTGGTTTGCAGGGTGTCTGTCACCACAATGCCGCGGTTCACATGCAGGCGCATGCTTTCAGCCAACCCGGTGTTGGGGCGTATGCCCACGGCCATTACCACCAGGTCCGCCGGGGTTTCGGTGCCGTCTTTGAACTGGATTTTTGCAACCCGGCCGCTTTCCGAAGCCACCAGTGCTTGCGTGTTGGCGCCCATCAAAAACTTCATGCCACGTTGTTCCAGTGACTGTTGCAGCAGTTTGCCGGCCACTTCGTCCAGTTGGCGTTCCATCA
>JBDKEX010000207.1:0-6175 GCA_039798985.1 Pseudomonadota bacterium
GCAGCGCCCCCACCTGGTCGTGCATCAACGCAATCAGGGGCGACACCACCACCGCCACACCCCGGCCGGCCGCCTGCCGAACAATCGCCGGCACCTGGTAGCACAGCGATTTGCCGCCGCCGGTTGGCATGAGCACCAGGGCATCCCCCCCAGCGCTGACGTGGTTGACGATGTCGGCCTGCGGACCCCTGAAGTGGTCGTAACCAAACACCTCTTTGAGCACGCTCAGGCAAGTTTCGCCCCCCAGCGCCTCAGCCCCCGCTGCCAGGGTCACATTTGTTCCCAGGGCAAACCCGCAAAACGCCAGCCACTGATGCGCGAGCGGTGAAAGGCGTCGTCCAACTCGCCTTCAAATCCGTGCACCACGTGGGCCACATCCGTGAAACCGGCGGCCTCCAGCGCGGCCCCCGCATCGAGCGTGCGCTTGCCACTGCGGCAAATCAGCAACACCGGGCGGTGCTTGTGGCCCGCTTCTGCTTCCACCAGGCGGGCAAAGCGTTCTGCGTCGGGGGTCAGGTCGGGGTATTCGTACCACGGCACATTGACCACGCCCGGGGGGCGACCCACATACAGCGACTCAATCTCCATGCGCACATCCACAAACAACAAGGCCTCGTCGGCGGACGCGCTGGCGTGTTGTTGCAAATAGGCCCAGGCCTCGGTGGGTTGCAAGTGCTTCATGGGGGTGTATTGTCGTTGTTGGGCCAAAGACTGCGTTATTGCTGGTGTTCCAAGTACCGTTTGCGCCAAAAGTACACCACAGAGGCTGCCGCGATCAGGACCATAGACCCCAAGGCCCACCAGAACCCCCAGGGCAAATCCAGCAAGGGCATGTTTTGGAAGTTCATGCCAAAAATACCCGCAATCAGGTTGAGCGGCAGAAAAATGGCGGTCAGCGCCGTGAGGGTGCGCATGATGTCGTTGGCACGGTGGCTTTGGGCCGAAAAGTGCATTTGCACGGCGGTTTCGGCGCTTTGCTCCAGGCGCCGAACATGGTGCACCACGCGCTCAATGTGCTCCAGCACATCGCGGCTGCGCACCCGCAGCAGGTCGCGCTCTTTTTGCGCGGCGCTGTCGGCGGGCTCGGGCCAGTCGTTCAAGGCCGCAATCCAGTCTTGGATGGCCACACGTTGGTCCTCGCCAATTTCGTCGAGCTGGTGCAAACCCAGGCGGGCATCGAGCAAGGCGTTCCAGTGGGTGAATTTGGCCCGTGGGTTGAGCAGTTCGGCCTGCCAGTGGTCGAGTTGCCGGGTGAGCTCACGGCGCAAGTCCAAATACCCGTCCACCACTTGGCTGACCAGGCGCAGCATCAAATCGGCCGGGCTGCTGGGCATGATGCGCACCGGCGCGCTGCGCCCAGGTTCCGAGGTCTCCTCGCTGCCCAGCAAGCGGGCCACGTAGGCATCGCGCACCGCACAGTCGGTGGGGTGCACAGTGATCAGCAAATCGTCAAACAACGCAAAGCCCATGGGCCGGGTGTCAATGCGGTGCAACACGGGCGGGCCCCGGCGGCGGGTTTTGTGCTGGGCTTGGTCGGGGGTCACTTCGTGGGTCGTATGCAAGGCATGCGCCAGCCGACGAAACACCAGCACGTCGTACTGCCCGGTGTAGTCGTAATGCGAAGGCAGTTGCTTGTTCAGCAGGTCTGAGACGTGCAAATCCACCAAACCGGCGCCAAACCACCGTTGCAAATGCGCCTGCAAGTCACCCAGCATGGCGGCCAGTTCGTCTTGCTCCAGTGCGAGCCACAAGAAACCTTGTGCAGGCAAGGTCTGCGGCAGCTCGTGCCCGGGTGTTACGGTTTGGTTGTGAAAGTGGAACAAGCGCATGGTTGCCCGATCAGCTTTGGCGCAGCAGGCGGGCGGCGTCGCGGGCAAAGTAGGTCAGCACACCGTCTGCCCCCGCCCGCTTGAAGGCCACCAGGCTTTCCATCATCACCGCGTCGTGGTCCAGCCAGCCGTTTTGCGCGGCGGCTTTGAGCATGGCGTATTCGCCGCTCACTTGGTAGGCAAAGGTGGGGGCCTTGAACTCGTCTTTCACGCGGCGCACCACATCCAGGTAAGGCATGCCGGGCTTGACCATCACCATGTCGGCACCCTCGGCCAGGTCCAGGGCCACTTCGCGCAGGGCTTCGTCGGTGTTGCCGGGGTCCATTTGATAAACCTTTTTGTCGGCCTTGCCCAGGTTGGCGGCGCTGCCCACCGCGTCGCGGAAAGGGCCGTAAAAGGCGCTGGCGTATTTGGCGCTGTAGGCCATGATGCGGGTGTGCACCAGGCCGTGCGCCTCCAGCGCCGATCGAATCGCTCCAATCCTGCCGTCCATCATGTCGCTGGGGGCCACAATGTCCACGCCAGCAACGGCCTGGCACAAGGCCTGTTTCACCAGCACCTCCACGGTCGGGTCGTTCAGGATGTAGTGGTGCTCGTCCAGCAGGCCGTCCTGGCCGTGGCTGGTGTAGGGGTCCAGTGCCACGTCGGTCATGATGCCGAGGTTGGGCACCTCGGCCTTCAGGCGCGCCACCACACGCGGGATCAAGCCATTGGGGTTGTAGGCTTCGCGGCCGTCTGGCGTTTTCAGGCTCTGGTCAATCACCGGGAACAACGCCATCACCGGTATGCCCAGTTCAACACACTCTTGCGCCACAGGCAGCAGCAGGTCCAGGCTCAGGCGCTCCACGCCGGGCATGGACGCCACGGGTTCGCGGCGGTTTTCGCCGTCCAGCACAAACACCGGGTAAATCAAATCGTGGGCGGTCAAGCGGTGTTCGCGCACCAAGTTGCGGGTGAACACATCGCGGCGCAGGCGGCGCGGGCGCGACAAGGGGTAGGGTGCAGCAGTGGTGGTCATGGTGGGTATTGTGGCAAAACAGTGCCGGGGCCAGGCAACTTCAACACAGCTGCGCTTGTGTGCTTTTAGAGATTGGTAAGATGTTTGGCTGATCGGCACCCCCACCCACCCTCTGGACAACCCTGTGCACGGCCATTTCGCTCTCCAACAGTACAGCCGCGCCAGCGCTGGCCCTCGGCTCGGTTGGAGCAGCCCCATGCGAAACCCAGGTGGGTCATGAACGCCGCTGTCACCCATATTCCACACCACCAGTTGCTGGTAGAAACGCTGCTGGAAATATTTGGCGAGCTGGACCCAGAATTGCTGGCCGGCCTTTTGCCCAAATTGAGCACGCTTGAGCTGCCTGGCGGCTCGGTGCTGATGCGGCAGGGTGACCCCTCTGACGCCATGTACCTGGTGCTGTCGGGGCGCCTGGAGGCCACAGCCCGTGACCGAGACCAACCAGAGCGGGTGTTGAGTGAGATTGGGCGCGGCGAGCCCATTGGAGAAATGGGCGTCATCAGCGGTGCGCCGCGCAGCGCCACGGTGCGTGCCTTGCGCGATTGCATCCTCGCCCGCCTGGACGGGCAGGACTTCACCGACGCACTGCAGTCTTGGCCCAAAGCTGGCCTGCCTTTGGCCCGCAAGCTGATCGACCGCTTGTCGGGCAGCAAGCGCCCCACACAGCACCAGCGGGTGGTCAACCTGTGTGTGTTGCCGCTGCATGCCTCGCTGGACGCTCAGGCTTTGGCAGAAAAATTTCGCAAAACGCTGGCGCATGAACTGGAGCGGGCCGGCAAGCCGTGCCAAGTGTCGTTGCACACCCGAAACAGCGTGAACACCCTGCTCGGCCAGGACATGGCCGATGCAATGGCCGACCGACCAGACCCCTACCGCCGCTTGCTCACCTGGCTGGATCAGCAAGAAGCCATGCACGCCATGCAAGTGTTTGCGGCCGACGCCACCGATTCGGCCTGGACCCAGCTGTGCCTGCGCCATGCCGACCATGTGCTGCTGGTGGCCGACGCCGATGGCAGCACCCAACTGCACGAAGTGGAGCAGCGCCACCTCAGTGGGTCGATGCCGGCCATTGCCGTTCGCCAAAGTTTGTGGCTGTTGCACCCCAACGACCGTTCTACACCGAGGCAAACCTCCCGGTGGTTGGCGCCCAGGCCGCATTTGCCACTGAATGGACTTTCGCATTTTCACTGCCGACGCGACCACCACGAAGACTGGCGACGGCTGGCGCGCATTGTGTCGGGCCTGGGGTGCGGCATTGTCATGGCGGGCGGAGGTGCGAAAGGTTTTGCACACCTGGGCGTGCTGCAGGCGCTGGAGGAACACGGCGTGGACTGGGACATGGTGGGCGGCACCAGCATTGGGGCCATCATGGGCGCTTTTGCCGCCACCGGCTTGCCCACCCGGGAGGTGGTCGCCCAAGCCAAAAAAGCCTTTGAACGCAACCCCACCAGCGACCTCAACTTCCTGCCCATGATGTCGCTTTTGCGCGGTCGCCGCTTGCACCGCATCATTGCCGATGCGGTGGTATCGGCCTTGGGCGAGCGGGTGCACGTGGAAGACCTGTGGAAACCCTTTTTCTGCGTGGCCTCAAATTACTCACGCTCCGAGGCGGTGGTGCTTCGCGATGGGGATTTGGCCGACTCGCTCATGGCCAGCGTCTCGATTCCCGCCGCCCTGCCCCCTGTATTGCGCCACGGCGATTTGCTGGTGGATGGCGGCGCTTTCAACAACTACCCGGTGGACGTGATGCGCCAAGCCGGGGCCAGCCGGGTCATAGGCATAGACCTGAGCCGCGACCGCTACAGGCCTTTGAACCACCGGGTGGTGCCATCCCCCTGGGCGCTGTTTGTGGACCGATTTTTGCGCCCGCGGGCCAAGCGGCGTTACAAAGGGTTTCCGTCTTTGGGTGCCATTGTGTTCAACGCCGCGGTCATGGCCAGCACCTCGCACCAAAGAAGCATGCGCGAACTGGCCGACCTGTCGTTCCAACCCGATGTATCCCGCATTGGCATGCTGGACTGGAAAGCGTTTGATCGGGTGGTGGCGCTGGGGCTGGAGTGCGGGCGCGAACGCCTTGCAGCCGATGAGAATGATTTGAGCCGGGAGTGGTACACCACCCAATTGGGGTAACGGTTCGGCGTGGCGGCCGTGCACAGTACACTACGCGCAGGACACGCAACCCACCTGGAGTGATGTCGAATATGCTCCCCAGCGAACTGCCCGCAGTTCCACCCCACGACACCGAAGCTGCGCCCAGCACCCAGTGGCGCATGGCCGAGCATTGGCCCGAGCTGGTGGTGGCCGTGACCGAACAATCCATCGAGTCGGTCAGCCTGCTTTTGCGCGGCCTGGACATGTTGGTGAGCAAAGGCAAAATCAGCCCCGCCGAATACAAAGTGCTGGCGCTGCCGGCAGACCGGTTGAAAAACTGCGGCATGAGCGCACAGCAGATCGTGCGTTTTCAAAGCGGGCGGGTGCGGCAGTCCCACGAAAAAATCGACCTGGCCTACCTGCTGGAATGTGTGCTGCAAGAGCGCCGCAACGAACTGGCCTTGATGGGCATTACCGTGCGGCGCAAGTTCAAACCGGTGGACGTTTTGATCGACCCCACCTTGGGTTTCAGCCTGACCAAGGCCATGCTGGACTGGAGCACGCCGTTCGGCAACCGCATCGACCTGCGCTTGGAGCTGCAAAACACGCCCTCGCGGGCCCGTTTGTGGATGAAAACCTACGGCGACCGCGCACCCACCGCCAGTGCCGTGTTTGAAGACGGCATCAACTGGCTGCTGCTGCGGCAAATTGCTGCCACCGACGGGGGCATTGAAGTGGAGCGCAATGCGGTGGAAGATGGCGCGGAACTCACCGTTTGGTTCAAACGCACGCTGACCCAACTGCCCCCCGAAACCAGCGCCCATGCCGGCCCCGAGTCCATGCAGCATTCGGTTACCGGGGCCCACGTGGTGGTGCTGTCGCCCGACACCGAATTGCGCCTTGAAGTGGTGGGCGCCTTGAAAAAACTGGGCGTGATGGTAGATGGCGCCGCCCAAGTGGCGCAAGTGCGCGACGCCCTTAAAAACCATGCCATGCAGCTCATGGTGCTGGACACAGCACACACCACCGCTGAGGTAACAGCCTTGGTGCACGAACTGCGAGAACAGCACGCCCACCTGCCCATTGTGGAAATATTGCCGGCCAACGCACCGCCCCCCGCCGAAGGCAACAAGAACCTGATTGCCCGCAACGCGGTGGGCACGGCGCTGGGTTCGAGTGTGATGTTTGCGCTGGCCAGGGTGATGTGATCAGCGCCGGCTGCAAGCGCTGGTCAGAA
>JBDKEX010000208.1:0-15741 GCA_039798985.1 Pseudomonadota bacterium
GTTTTCGATTTCTTGGGCACGTGCAAGCAAACCCGATTGCTCGCCATCGGGGGCATAAAAGGCCACATGGTGCGCCCCCACCACATGACCTTGGGGCGTGTATATCAGCTGCCCGAAGGACAGCGTCTCACGCTCGGCAAATGCGGTGTCGAGGTCGGGCGCTGAAAAACAACCGGCCAACCAATGGCTCAGCACATTGCTCAGAGGGGGTTCATTCACCCGCAAACGCGCACTCAAAAGGGTGAGGCGGCCGCCAGGCGCCGGAACGGGAGTTTCGGTACCTTGGGCGCTGAAAAAGGCCAATTTGGCAGGTGGCAAATTGTTGGCAAAGGCTTTGACCACCGCCAGCTGGCTCACCTCCAACGCGCCCATGCGCTCGCGAAGAGCGGCTTCCAGCGCGTTTTCCCACCCCGGCTCGGTGTGTAGGCGACTCCACAACCCCTGCAAATGCTCCAGCCCTTGAAGCTTCAACCACGGAGCCAGTTTTCCGTCGGTTTTGAGTTTGGCCTGTAACGCCTTAAGTGCATCCAATTTCGCAGAGAACCCGGTAAGCGTCTGGCTTTCACGGGTGTACGCGGTCTGGGCCTCACGGTGCTGTTGCTCCAGAGTCAGCAAACCCTCCTGCAAAAACTGCAAGCGCGCCTCGGCCTCTTCGTGGTGGTTACGGCCTTCCTGCAACTGCAATTGAAGTTGTTCCAACTGCCCTTCGTCGGGGGCAATCACCGATTTGCGATCTGTTAACAGGCGCTCGCGGCGTTGTTGCAATTGCCGGGCTTGTTCGTCAAACGCCCTCTGTTCTGCGGCCAGCACTTGTATCGCTTGTTGCACCTGCACCACCACAATGCGCTGCTGGGCAGCATCACCCTGGGCGCGGCGCACGGCATCTTCCCAAGTGGGCAATTGCTGGGCCGCCTCTTCGCATTGGGCCGCCAAAATTTCCGCCTGTTCGGCCGCACTTTCATTTTGTTCTACCAAAGTTTCCAGTTCGTGGGCAGCCGCCTCTTCACGTTGCAACCACTGGGCGGTTTGTTCTTGCAACTGAACCAAACGTTGCTGCACCCGCTGTCGGCCTTCCACCACATAGCGGATTTCAGCCTCCAGCCGAGCCACCTCGGCGCCCGCTTCGTAAAGTTTGCCTTGCGCCTGGTTGACTTGATCCCCCGCGTCGTAGTGCGCTTGGCGCAGGGTTTCCAAGTCGGACTCCACGCGGCGCAAGTCGGCCATACGGGCTTCCAGCGCGTTGACGGCGCCCAAACCGTCCATTTGCAAACGAGCCAATTCGGTCTCGGCGTCGCGGTGCTTCAAAAACCAGAGCTGCTGCTGCCGCAAACTTGCCTTGGCCTGCAACGCGTGGTAGCGAGCGGCCACCTCGGCTTGTTGCTCCAACTTGTCCAGATTCGCGTTCAGCTCGCGAAGAATGTCTTCCACACGGGTGAGGTTCTCGCGGGTGTCGTGCAGGCGGTTGGCGGTTTCGCGCCGCCGCTCTTTGTACTTTGAAACACCTGCGGCTTCTTCCAAAAAAAGTCGCAACTCTTCAGGCTTGCTCTCAATGATGCGGCTGATGGTGCCTTGCCCGATGATGGCGTAAGCGCGCGGCCCCAGGCCTGTGCCCAAAAACACGTCCTGCACATCGCGCCTTCGCACGGGCTGGTTGTTGATGTAATAGCTGCTGGAACCATCGCGGGTCAACACCCGTTTTACAGCAATCTCGGCGTACTGGCCCCACTGTCCACCGGCCCGGTGGTCTGCGTTGTCAAACACCAGCTCTACACTCGCTCGGCTGGCGGGTTTGCGTGTGGTGGTGCCGTTGAAGATGACGTCTTGCATCGACTCGCCGCGCAACTCGCTGGCCTTGCTCTCGCCCAAGACCCAACGCACCGCGTCCATGATGTTGGATTTGCCGCAACCATTGGGGCCTACCACCCCCACCAGCTGCCCAGGCAAACTGAAGGTGGTGGGTTCGGCAAACGACTTGAAGCCGGAAAGCTTGATGGTGTGAAGGCGCACGAAAAGGTCAATGCCTCAGGCAATAGGGGTTAACGCCATAGTTTAAGCGGCTTGAAGGACGACCTTGTACCGGCTTTGCGGCTCAGACGCGATAACATCGGCCCATGAACCCGTTGTTATCCCGACTGCAGCCCTACCCGTTTGAACGACTGCGCCAGCTGTTTGCCACGGTCACGCCCAACCCGGGGTACCGCCCCATCAGTTTGGGCATTGGCGAGCCGCGCCACCCCACGCCTGCTTTCCTGAAAAACAAACTGTCCGACGCAATACAAGCGCCGGACGGTGGGCTTGCCACCTACCCAGCCACCGGAGGCACCCCCGAACTCAAAGCGGCTTGCGCCGATTGGATGCAGCGTCGCTACGGCCTGCGGCTCAACCCTGCCACAGAAATTTTGCCAGTTTTGGGTTCGCGTGAAGCCCTGTTTTCCTTGGCCCAAGTGGTGGTCAACCCGCGCCAGTTCAGTGCAGGCCAGGAGCCGGTGGTGGTGTGCCCCAACCCCTTTTACCAAATCTACGAGGGCGCTGCTTACTTGGCGGGCGCTCAGCCTTGGTTCGCTCCCAGCGACCCGGCCCGCAATTTCGCCGTGGATTGGGCCAGCGTGCCGGCCGAGGTTTGGCAACGCACCCAACTTCTGTTCACCTGCTCGCCCGGCAACCCGACCGGCGCGGTCATGCCGCTGCAGGAATGGCAGATGTTGTTTGAGTTGAGCGACAAATACGGCTTCGTGATTGCATCAGACGAGTGTTACAGCGAAATTTACTTTCGGGACGAACCCCCGCTGGGCGGGTTGGAAGCCGCTGTCAAGTTGGGGCGCACCGATTTCAAAAACCTGATCGCTTTGACCAGCCTGTCCAAACGCAGCAACGTGCCGGGCTTGCGCAGCGGTTTTGTGGCCGGTGACGCATCGATTTTGAAAGACTTTTTGCTCTACCGCACTTACCACGGCAGCGCCATGAGCACCGTGGTGCAAACCGCCAGCGCTGCTGCCTGGCTGGACGAACAGCACGTGGTAGACAACCGCGCGCAGTACCGCGCCAAGTTCGCAGAAGTAACGCCGCTTTTGGCCAGTGTGATGGATGTTGCCTTGCCCGATGCCGGTTTTTACCTGTGGGCGCAGGTGCCCGAGCGATTCGGAGGCACCCAAGGCGGAAGCGATGTGGACTTCGCACGGGACCTGCTCGCCCAATACAATGTCACGGTTTTGCCGGGCAGCTATTTGGCACGCGAAGCCAACGGCCACAACCCCGGTGCGCAGCGGGTGCGTATGGCCTTGGTGGCCGAAACGGCCGAATGCGTCGAAGCCGCCCAGCGCATTGTTCAATTCATCCAATCAACCCACTGACACACCATGACACAACAATTGCAACAAATCATTGAAAACGCTTGGGAAAACCGTGCCCAGTTGTCGCCGGCGACCGCGCCCCAAGAGGTGCAAGACGCTGTGGAAAGCGTGATCAGGCAACTCAACACCGGTGTGTTGCGAGTGGCCACCCGCGAAGGTGTGGGCCAGTGGACTGTGCACCAATGGATCAAAAAAGCGGTGTTGTTGAGCTTCCGCCTGAAGGACAACGAGGTGATTCGGGCCGGTGATTTGGGCTTTTACGACAAAGTGCAAACCAAATTTGCCCACCTGACGCCACAAGAAATGGCGGCAACAGGCGTGCGGGTGGTACCGCCGGCCGTGGCACGCCGTGGCAGCTTCATTGCCAAGGGCGCCATATTGATGCCTTCTTACGTCAACATAGGCGCCTATGTGGACGAAGGCACCATGGTCGACACCTGGGCCACTGTGGGTTCTTGTGCCCAAATCGGCAAAAACGTGCACCTCAGCGGTGGCGTGGGCATTGGCGGCGTGCTCGAACCCCTGCAAGCCAACCCCACGGTCATTGAAGACAACTGCTTCATTGGCGCCCGTTCAGAAGTGGTTGAAGGCGTGATCGTTGAAGAAAACTCGGTGCTCGGCATGGGTGTTTACTTGGGTCAAAGCACCCCTATTTACGACCGTGCCACCGGCGAGATCACCTACGGTCGCGTCCCCAGCGGTTCTGTGGTGGTCAGTGGCAACCTGCCCAAAGGTGGCGGTGCTTACAGCATGTATGCGGCCATCATCGTCAAACGGGTCGATGCGCAAACCCGCTCCAAAACCAGCATCAACGATTTGCTGCGCGATTAAGCATCACATCTCAACAAGACGGGGGCAAGTATGGGCATGATGGAAAAGATCCTTCGTCTGATGAGCGAAAAAAAAGCCTCAGACGTTTACCTGTCCGCGAACTCCCCGGTCATGATCAAAATCGGCGGCGTTTGTGTGCCTGTCAACAGCCAAGCACTGCCGGCTGATGGCCCCTACACCTTGTTGAGTGAAATCCTCAGCGAAGAGCAGCTTGCTGAATTCAACCAGAGCAAAGAGCTCAACGTAGCGGTGCCTTTGCCGGGCATCGGGCGCTTCCGTGTCAGCGCCATGCGGCAACGCGGAAGCTGCGCCGTGGTGATTCGCTTCATCAACATTGACATTCCATCCATCGAATCGTTGAAGATACCGCCCATCTTGGCCGACATGATCGTGGCCAAACGCGGTTTGATTCTGGTGGTGGGCGCCACCGGTTCTGGCAAAAGCTCCACTTTGGCCGCGCTGTTGGACCACCGCAATGCCAACACCTCGGGCCACATACTGACGATCGAGGACCCGGTCGAGTTTTTGTTCAAAAACAAAAAGTCCATCGTCAACCAACGCGAGGTGGGCACCGACACCGAATCGCTGTACATAGCGCTCAAAAATGCGTTGCGCCAGGCGCCCGATGTGATTTTGATTGGCGAAATCCGCGACCGCGAAACCATGTCGCTCGCCATTTCTTACAGCCAGTCTGGGCACTTGGTGCTGGCCACCATGCACGCCAACAACAGCTATCAGGCCCTGAACCGCATGCTCAACTTCTACCCAGTGGAAGTTCGGGCCTCTATGTTGAATGACCTCGCTTCCGCGCTCAAGGCCATCATCTCGCAGCGACTGTTGCGCTCGGTGGAAGGGGGTCGAGTTCCTGCCGTAGAGGTCATGGTCAACACCCGTTTGATCAGCGAGCTGATCGAAAAAGGTGATTTTTTTGGTGTTCGCGAGGCGCTCGAAAAATCCATGGCCGAAGAGTCGCAAACCTTTGAGGCCGATATAGCGCGGTTGATTACAACCGGGCAAGTGGAACGCAAAGAAGGTTTGTCTTACGCAGATTCGCCAACCAACCTGATGTGGCGCCTGCAAAACGAGGCCGCAGCCGCCCTGACCACCCCGAACGCGGCCGCGGCCGAGCCAGAGCCCGAAGGGCCTTCGTTCACCAATTTCACGCTCGACGTCAAACATTGACGCTTTGCACTGTTTCCGGAGTTCTGCCATGAGCGCAACCCTGCGCCTGACCGAGGCGTTGATTGCACGCCCGTCTGTCACGCCCAACGATGCCAACTGCCAAACCTTGCTGGCCACCCGGCTGGTGGCCTTGGGTTTTGTGTGCGAAACGCTGGAAAGCGGACCGCCCGATTTTCGCGTGACCAACCTCTGGGCCAAGCGAACTTGCGCCAACCCGCAAGCCCCCAATTTGGTCTTTGCTGGGCACACCGACGTGGTGCCCACCGGCCCCACAGAGGCGTGGACCCACCCGCCTTTCACACCCACACACCACCAAGGCAAGCTGTACGGCCGAGGCGCGAGCGACATGAAGGCATCGTTGGCAGCCATGGTGGTTGCTTGCGAAGAATTCTTTGGCCAACACGTCAATGCCGAACTCAATGTGGCCTTCTTGCTCACCAGCGACGAAGAAGGCCCGGCCAACGACGGAACGGTGGTGGTGTGCCGCGAACTGGAACGGCGCGGTGAACGGTTGGACCACTGTATCGTGGGCGAACCCACTTCGGTGGAACGCACCGGCGACATGGTCAAAAACGGGCGGCGCGGCACCATGAGCGGCAAACTCACCGTCAAAGGTGTGCAGGGCCACATTGCCTACCCCCACCTTGCGCGCAACCCCATACACATGCTGGCCCCTGCGCTCACCGAACTGGTGGCCACCCGTTGGGACGGCGGCAACGAATTCTTCCCGGCCACCACCTGGCAGGTCAGCAACATCCACGGTGGCACAGGCGCCAGCAACGTTATACCGGGCACGGTGGTGGTGGATTTCAATTTCCGTTTCAGCACCGAGAGCACAGCCGAAGGCCTGCAGGCACGTGTGACCGAAATTCTGGCTCGACACGGCCTGCAAGCGGGTGCCGACTACACCCTGACCTGGACCGTAGGCGGGCTCCCCTTTTTGACACGCCCCGGCACCTTGGTTGATGCCGTGCGCGACGCCATACGTGCCGAAACCGGCCTAGAACCTGAGCTTTCCACCACAGGCGGCACCAGCGATGGACGTTTCATCGCGCAAATTTGTCCACAGGTGATCGAGTTGGGCCCTCCAAATGCCACCATCCACAAGGTGGATGAACATGTGGCTGTTGCGGACATTGAACCTTTGAAAAACATTTACCGGCGAGTGCTGGAAAATCTGGCCGGTGTTCCTGCCCAAGACGAGGCAACACCATGACAGGCGACGCCACCCCTTTTGCGGCGCTGCTGACCCAAGCCGAAAACCGCCTGGACGCTGCTCACCTGGCCTATGGGCACGGCACCACCAACGCCCATGACGAGGCCGTTTGGCTGACGCTTTGGCAGCTCGGTTTGCCACTCGACAGTGATTTGTCTGAACTGGCATCGCGCAACCTCACCGCCGAAGACGCGGCCGCCGTCTTGAACTTGATAGACAAGCGAATAGCAAGCCGCCAACCCGCCGCCTACCTGACCCGCGAAGCCTGGTTGCAAGGGGTGCCTTTTTACGTGGATGAAAGGGCCATAGTGCCGCGCAGTTTCATTGCAGAGCTGGTGGCCAATGCCGAGGGGGCTGAATCCATCGACAACTGGCTGGGCGAGCACACCCGCCATGTACTGGACATGTGCACTGGCAACGGCAGTTTGGCTGTGTTGGCCGCCCTGGCCTGGCCCGAAGTCACCGTGGACGCTGCCGATATTTCGCGCGACGCGCTGGAAGTGGCCCAAATCAACATTGACAAGCACCGCCTGCAACACCGCATCCGCCTGATTCCCTCCAACGGTTGGGAGAATTTGCCTGGCCGGTACGACCTGGTCCTGTGCAACCCGCCCTATGTGAGCCGCGCAGGCATGGACGCCTTGCCCGCCGAATACCGCGCCGAACCGACGATTTCGCTCGACGGTGGCCTGCAAGGCAGCAGCGATGGCATGGACTTCATTCGGCAACTGCTCGACCTGGCGCCAGATCACATGAACGAAAACGCCGTGCTGGTGCTGGAGATTGGCAACGAGCGCCACCACTTTGAGCAGGCATTTCCTACACTGCTGGCCTATTGGCCCGAGACCACCTCGGGCGAAGGCCCTGTGCTGTTGTTGACCCGCGAAGCCTTGACAGACTGGCAAGCGACAAGAGGGCTGGCCCCATGATCACACTGCGCAACGTCACGCTGCGCCGGGGCGTCAGGGTCGTGCTGGACCAAGCGAACGCCACCATCAACCCCGGCGAAAAAGCGGCCTTGGTGGGGCGCAACGGGGCCGGCAAGTCCAGCCTGTTTGCCTTGTTGCTGGGGCAGTTGCACGAGGACGGTGGCGATTTCAGTTGGCCGCGCCAATGGCAGTTGGCCCAGGTGGCCCAGGACATGCCTGAAACTGAGCAAGCCTGCACTGCATTTGTCATTGAAGGCGACACCCGACTGCAGCAAGCCCAACACGCGGTCGAGGCTGCCGAGGCAAGCGGCGACGGTGAGCAAATGGCCCACGCCTACACCGCCTTGCACGATGCGGGTGCGCACGACGCACCTGCCCGTGCGCAAGCTTTGTTGTTGGGCCTGGGTTTTCAGGTGCCCGAACTGGACCGCCCGGTCAACAGCTTTTCTGGCGGCTGGCGCATGCGGCTGCAACTGGCGCGCGCGCTCATGTGCCCGAGCGATCTGCTGCTGCTGGACGAACCCACCAACCACTTGGACCTGGACGCACTGGTGTGGCTGGAAAGCTGGCTCAAACGTTATGAAGGCACGCTGCTCGTCATCAGCCACGACAGGGAATTTCTGGACGCCATCACCCAGGTCACCCTGCACATCGAAAACGGCAAACTCACCCGCTACGGGGGCAATTACAGCCGCTTTGAAGAAATGCGCTCAGAGCAAATCAGCCAGCAGCAAGCTGCATTTTCTAGGCAGCAGGACCGCATTGCCCACCTGCAAAAGTTCATCGACCGGTTCAAAGCCAAAGCCACCAAGGCCAAACAAGCTCAAAGCCGCGTCAAGGCGCTGGAGCGCATGGAAAAAATTGCGCCCGTTTTGGCCGAGGCCGATTTCACCTTCGAGTTCCAGGAACCCGCGCAACTCCCCAACCCGATGCTCAACCTGCGGGATGCCAGCTTTGGCTACCGCGCCGACGACAGCGCCGAGAAAGTCATCGTACAAAACGTGACCCGTTCGGTTCAAGCGGGGCAACGCTTGGGCATTTTGGGTGCCAACGGCCAAGGCAAATCCACCTTTGTCAAGACAGTGGCCCGCGCCCTGCCCCTGCTGGGCGGCACCCTCACCGAGGGCAAGGGCTTGAACATTGGCTACTTCGCGCAGCAAGAGCTTGATGTGCTGCGCCCCGACGACAGCCCCTTGGCACACATGATTCGCCTGGCCAGAGACAGCGAAAGCGCAGGCACGCTGGCTGGGCAGTCCACCCGCGAACAGGACCTGCGGAACTTCCTGGGCAGTTTCCAGTTCAGTGGCGACATGGTGCAGCAGTCGGTCGGCACCATGAGTGGTGGCGAAAAAGCCCGCCTAGTGCTGTGCATGATCGTGTGGCAGCGCCCCAACCTGCTGCTGCTGGATGAACCCACCAACCACCTGGACCTGGCCACCCGCGAAGCGTTGGCCGTGGCGCTCAATGAATTTGAAGGCACGGTGATGCTGGTCAGCCACGACCGGGCCTTGTTGCGTTCGGTCTGCGACGAGTTCTGGCTGGTTTCGCACGGCGGCATTGGCCCTTTCGACGGCGACCTGGACGACTACCAGCGCTATTTGCTGGACGTGGCCAAGCAAAAGCGCGAGGCGGTGGCCACCGCGTCATCAACATCTCGCCCGGCATCTACGCCAAGCCCAGCCCAACCGGGTGCGCGCATCAATCAAGGCGAACAGCGCCGGCTGGAAGCACAAAAACGCCAACAGCTTGCCGAGCGGCTCAAACCACACAAAAAAGAACGCGATGCGCTCGAGCGCCGAATGGGTGACTTGCAAGCAGAACAAACAGCGTTGCACACGCAATTGCAAACGCCCTTGTCACCTGCAGAACTGGCCGAAGCTGGCAAACGCCTCAAAGCAGTTGACGACGCCTTGTCTCAAACCGAAGAGCGTTGGCTGGAGGTGGCCAGCCACATGGAAGACATCGAGAAATCCGAGGTCTGAAAAACCCGCCCCAAGAGCCCCGTTTTGCAAGGGCGCTCTTGGGGGGTGAAATTTACACCAACTGCGCGTGCAATTCCTGAACGGAATAAACCGCCAGTTGATCCAGGTACTTCATGCCTTCCACTGCGGCTTCGGCGCCTGCAATCGTGGTGAAAGTGGTAACGCGGTTGAGCAAAGCCGAGGTGCGTATGTAACGCGAATCGGCAATCGCGTTGCGGCGCTCTTCAACGGTGTTGATCACCATGGCGATCTCTCCGTTTTTGATCATGTCCACAATGTTGGGGCGGCCTTCGGCCACTTTGTTGACCACGGCGCAAGCCACGCCAGCCGCAACGATGGCGTTGGCTGAGCCACGGGTTGCAATCAACTCAAAGCCCATGGCCACCAATTCACGGGCCACCACCACCGCACGCACCTTGTCGTTGTTCTTCACCGACAAAAACACTTTTTTCACAGCGTCGGTTGGGCGGGGCAGCTTGGTACCAGCCCCCAGCTGAGATTTGACGAAAGCCTCACCAAAGGTCTTTCCCACGCCCATGACTTCGCCGGTGGATTTCATCTCGGGGCCCAGAATGGTGTCCACACCGGGGAACTTGACAAAAGGAAACACCGCTTCTTTGACACTGAAATACGGCGGGGTCACTTCGGTCGTCACACCTTGTTGCGCCAGTGTTTGGCCGGCCATGCAGCGCGCCGCCACCTTGGCCAGCTGTATGCCCGTGGCCTTGGAAACGAACGGCACGGTACGCGAGGCGCGCGGATTGACCTCCAACACGTAGATCACGTCCTGGCCATTCTGTTTCTGAATGGCGAACTGCACGTTCATCAACCCCACCACGTTCAAAGACGCAGCCATGGCCTTGGTCTGGCGCTTGATTTCGTCAACGGTCTCGGTGCTGAGGCTGTAGGGCGGCAGCGAGCAGGCCGAATCACCCGAGTGCACGCCAGCCTGCTCGATGTGCTCCATCACGCCACCGATCAAGGTCTGTCCGCTGCTGTCGCGCAAACAATCCACATCGCATTCAATGGCATCGTTCAGGAAGCGGTCGAGCAGCACGGGGCTGTCGTTGCTCACCTTCACGGCTTCGCGCATGTAGCGCTCCAGGTCGCGCTGCTCGTGCACGATTTCCATGGCACGGCCGCCCAGCACATAGCTGGGGCGAACCACCAGCGGATACCCCAGGGCGGCAGCCTTTTCCAACGCTTCGGGCTCGGTGCGGGCCGTGGCATTGGGCGGTTGGCGCAAACCCAGCTCATGCAGCAGCTTCTGAAAGCGCTCGCGGTCTTCCGCAGCGTCGATCATGTCGGGGCTGGTGCCAATGATCGGCACCCCTTCGGCTTCCAGGCCGAGCGCCAGCTTCAAGGGCGTTTGCCCGCCGTATTGCACAATCACGCCGGCTGGTTTTTCCTTGTCAACGATTTCAAGCACGTCTTCCAGCGTCAGCGGCTCAAAATACAAGCGGTCAGAGGTGTCGTAGTCGGTGGACACGGTTTCCGGGTTGCAGTTGACCATGATGGTCTCGTACCCGTCTTCGCGCATGGCCAACGCGGCATGCACACAGCAGTAGTCGAACTCAATGCCCTGGCCAATGCGGTTGGGGCCACCGCCCAGCACCATGATCTTTTTCTTGTCCGACGGCGCGGCTTCGCACTCCTCCTCGTAAGTGGAGTACATGTATGCGGTGTTGGTGGCAAATTCTGCGGCGCAGGTGTCCACGCGCTTGTACACAGGTCGCACATTCAGCGCACGGCGCTGGTCGCGCACAGCCTTTTCGGTGGTTTTCAGCAACTTGGCCAAGCGGCGGTCACTGAAGCCTTTCTTTTTCAGAATCCGCAGGGTATCGGGGTCAAGGGACGCCAAGGCGTTTTCGCCTTTTTCGGCGGTCAACTGGTCCAGTTGCAATTCAATTTTGACGATCTCTTCGATCTGGATCAAGAACCATCTGTCGATTTTGGTGAGGTTGAACACCTCGTCCACCGACCAACCGGCCGCAAACGCATCGCCCACATACCAAATACGCTCCGGGCCCGGTTCGCCGAGCTCACGCTCCAGGATTTCGCGGTCCTGGGTTTTCTCGTTCATGCCGTCCACGCCCACTTCCAGGCCGCGCAAGGCTTTCTGGAAGCTTTCTTGGAAGGTCCGGCCCATGGCCATCACTTCGCCCACGCTCTTCATTTGCGTGGTCAGGCGGCTGTCGGCCGTTGGGAATTTTTCAAACGCAAAACGCGGGATTTTGGTCACCACGTAGTCGATCGAAGGTTCAAACGAAGCGGGCGTGGCGCCACCGGTGATTTCGTTCTTCAATTCGTCGAGCGTGTAGCCCACCGCCAGCTTGGCCGCGACTTTGGCAATCGGAAAACCCGTGGCTTTGGACGCGAGCGCCGAGGAACGCGACACGCGCGGGTTCATCTCGATCACAATCATGCGACCATCGGCCGGGTTGACCGAGAACTGCACGTTGGAACCGCCGGTGTCCACGCCAATCTCACGCAGCACCGCCAAGCTGGCGTTGCGCATGATCTGGTATTCCTTGTCGGTCAGCGTTTGTGCGGGAGCCACCGTGATCGAGTCGCCGGTGTGAACGCCCATGGGGTCCAGGTTTTCGATCGAGCAAACAATGATGCAGTTGTCCGCTTTGTCGCGCACCACTTCCATCTCGTACTCTTTCCAACCCACCAGCGACTCTTCAATCAGCAGTTCGTTGGTGGGCGAAGCCTCCAGGCCGCGCTTGCAAATGATTTCGAATTCTTCCGGGTTGTAGGCAATGCCGCCACCGGTACCGCCGAGCGTAAAGCTCGGGCGAATCACAGTCGGAAAGCCCACACTGCGTTGCACGCCCCAGGCCTCTTCCATGCTGTGGGCAATGCCAGACCGGGCCGAGCCCAGGCCGATTTTGGTCATCGCGTCCTTGAACTTCAGGCGGTCTTCCGCCTTGTCGATGGCCTCAGGCGTGGCTCCAATCAGCTCAACCTGGTATTTGTCCAGCACACCGTGGTGCCACAAGTCCAAAGCACAGTTGAGCGCGGTCTGACCGCCCATGGTCGGCAAAATGGCATCCGGCCGCTCTTTGGCAATAATCTTCTCAACCGTCTGCCAAGTGATGGGCTCGATGTAGGTCACGTCAGCCGTGGCCGGGTCGGTCATGATCGTAGCGGGGTTGCTGTTGATCAGAATGACCTTGTAACCTTCTTCGCGGAGCGCCTTGCAGGCCTGCACGCCGGAATAGTCAAATTCACAGGCTTGGCCAATAACAATAGGGCCCGCGCCAATGATGAGTATGCTTTTTAGATCTGAGCGCTTGGGCATTTATTGTTTCCCTTCCATCAGTGCGATGAAACGGTCGAAAAGATAGGCAATGTCATGCGGGCCGGGTGACGCCTCGGGGTGCCCCTGAAAGCAAAATGCCGGTTTATCGGTGCGCGCCAAGCCCTGAAGCGTGCCGTCAAACAGGCTCACATGCGTGGCGCGAAGGTTGGCTGGCAAGGATTCCAGTTCCACCGCGAAACCGTGGTTTTGGCTGGTAATGCTGACGCGCCCCGTGTCCAAATCTTTGACCGGGTGGTTGGCACCGTGGTGCCCGTGCGGCATTTTGAATGTTTTGGCACCCGAAGCAAGGGCCATGATTTGATGCCCCAAACAGATCCCAAAAGTCGGGATACCGGTTTCGATCAGCTCAGCGGCGGCCGCAATTGCGTAATCACAAGGCTGGGGGTCGCCCGGCCCGTTGGAGAGGAAAATGCCATCGGGCTGGTGTTTGAGCACTTCGGCAGCGGGCGTTTGCGCAGGCACCACAGTGACCTTGCAACCCCGTTGGGCCAGCATGCGCAAAATGTTGAATTTGACGCCAAAGTCATAGGCCACCACATGGAAGCGGGGGGCCAACTGTTCTCCGTAACCCGGTGTGCCGTCCGCACGCGCCAACTGCCATTCGGTTTGGGTCCAGGGGTAGGTTTGCGCGGTGGTCACCACTTTGGCCAAATCCAAACCTGCCATGCTGGGGGCTGCTTGCGCCGCGGCCACGGCCTGGGCCTTCAAGGTATCGGTCACAACCTGTCCCGGGGCCAATCCCAAAATGGCACCGTTTTGCGAACCCTTTTCACGCAGAATACGGGTCAGTTTGCGGGTGTCGATGTTGGCAATGCCCACCGTGTTCTCGCGCTTGAGGTAATCGCTCAGCGTCAGCGTAGAACGAAAGTTGGAAGCCAACAGGGGCAGGTCTTTGATGATCAGGCCGGCTGCGTGGACGCGACTTGCTTCCACATCTTCCTCGTTGATGCCGTAGTTACCAATGTGCGGATACGTGAGCGTTACGATCTGCTGGCGGTAGCTGGGGTCGGTGAGGATTTCCTGATAGCCGGTGATGGCGGTGTTGAACACCACTTCACCAACGGTTTGGCCGGTGGCACCGATAGAGGTGCCCATAAAGACCGTGCCGTCTGCGAGCGCGAGAATGGCTTGTGCGGGGACGGGAAACACGGAATTCTCCAGTTTGGGCGCACCTGATCCCAACAGAAAACGGGTTGAATTCAGGGGGAGGCAACCACAGGTTGCCAGCAGGTGCTGAGGTTAGGGTAAACCTTGAAATTATAGCCGCTACAACACCCTGGCTGCCGCACTGGCGTGCAGGCAAATGGCAGCAGCAGCAGCCACGTTGAGCGATTCTTCGCCGCCCGGCTGAGCAATCCGAACCACTTGTTCCGACAAGGCAAACAAATTTTGCGAAACCCCCTGCCCTTCGTGCCCCATCAACCAGGCGCAGGGCCAGGGTAGGCGGGTCTGGTGCAAATACGAACCTTGGTGGGAGCTGGTGCCCAGCAGGGGGAGCTGCATAGCCTGAACCGCCGCCACATCAAGGCCCTCAACCAAGTTCAAGCCAAAATGCGCTCCCATACCCGCTCGCACAACCTTCGGCGCCCACAATCCGGCCGTTCCCTTCAACGCCAAAACCTGCTCAAATCCAAAAGCCGCCGCGCTGCGCAAAATTGAACCCACATTGCCGGGGTCCTGCAATCGATCCAGCACAACCGTGGACGCCTGCAAACGAATGTCTGCCGCACTGTTCAGGTCCAACACAAAAGCCACCGCCGCCGGGGACTCCAAAGAGCTCAACTGAGCCATGATGGCATCGGCCACACGCACCACCTTGACCGAAGCCGGCACGCCCCATTGACTCACATCGACAGCACCCGATGCCGCCATGACCACCAAACTGGGCAATCGACCACGGGTCAGCATGGCACGGCACAGGTGATCTCCTTCCAGCCACACCTGCCCATGTTTTCGATAAGCGAGCGCTTCCTGCGACAAGGCGCGCAGCTTTTTCACCAAAGGGTTGTCTCGGCTGGTGATCACTTCAAATGTCATGAACCCACCCCCGCTGCACCGACTACTGGCAAGCAAGCCGCAACCGGCGCAAAACTGTTTCGGTGCAAGGGGCTGGCACCGTGGTCACGCAGCGCCGCCAAATGCATTTCGGTTCCGTAACCCTTGTGCCGGTCAAAACCGTAGTGGGGGTATTGATCGTGTTGCGCAAGCATGTAACGGTCGCGCGTGACCTTGGCCAAAATAGACGCCGCAGAAATGGCTTGCACCTTCGAATCGCCTTTGACTATCGCTTCCGCCCGCACATCCAATACCGGCAAACGGTTGCCATCCACCAACACCAGATGGGGCTTGAGCCTCAAACCCGCCACAGCCCGCTTCATGGCCAACAGCGTGGCCTGCAGAATATTCAAGGTGTCGATCTCTTCAACGCTGGCCTCGGCCACGCAAAAACACAAGGACTTGGCCCGAATTTCGTCAAACAAGCGTTCGCGCCTCAGTGGGCTGAGTTTCTTGGAGTCGGCCAAACCGGCAATAGGCCGTTGTTCATCGAGCACCACCGCCGCTGCCACCACAGGTCCAGCCAAAGGCCCTCGGCCGGCTTCGTCCACGCCGGCAACCAGTCCTTGGTGAGCATCCCAGGCCAACACCGCCTGTTCAGGCGGCAAGTATTTTCTCGATCGCATCAGCTGCCAAGCTGCGGGTGTCCCGCTTCAGTTCATGGTGCATTTGTTCAAAACGCTGGGTCAATTTCTGGCGCCTTTCGGCAGTGCCGGGGTTGTTTGCCAGCCATTCCATGGTCGCTGCAGCCAAAGCTTTGGGCGTAGCGGCCTCTTGCAGCAATTCGGGCACCCAAAATGCTTCGCCCAAAATATTGGGCAGTCCCACCCAGGGCTGCAGTTTTTTGCGTTTGGTCATCCACCAGGAC
>JBDKEX010000209.1:0-2590 GCA_039798985.1 Pseudomonadota bacterium
CCAGTCTTGTTGAGAACGGAAAACCTCTTTGAGGTTGCGCAGCATGCGGGCCAGCAAATCACGCGATGGACAGGGCTGCAAATACAGGCCCATGGGGGTCTCGCCATCGTCCAGATCAGCAGCAGAAGACTTGTCTTCTGCGCTGCGATAAGGCCCTAGGCGTTCGGCCAGGTTGTCAATGCCCAAAGACTCACCTGTCAACGGGTCCAGCACCACCAAGCCGCCTTGCAGCGTGACTTTGACCAAAAAATGGCCGGGAAACGAAACGCCCTGCGCGTGCAGACCCAAGCCTTGGGCCAACTCCAACCAGATCACGGCCAGTGAAATCGGCAAACCACGCCGGGTGCGCAAGACTTCGTTCAGATAACTGTTTTCTGGGGCGTAGTAATCGTTGGCATTGACGCCAAAACCCATTTCTTTGTAAAACACTTGGGTCAAGATGGCCAAACGCGTCAGGTCGTCGGCATCGTTGGGCACACGGGCTGTGATTCTTTTAAGCAGACGGGCCACATCGTCCAACACCTGCTGCACATCCAGCGCGGGCTCCTCGTCCTGAGCCAAACTGGCAGCGGCCTCCAACACAGGAAAGTCAGCATCGCTTTGCACCAAACTGGCAAAGTAATCTAGAGGCGACGGTGTGGCGAAGTTGAGGTTCATGAATCTGCGCCTTCAACGCTTCAAAAAGGCCTTCAGCCGCAAGCCGGTCACCCACAAAACACCAAAATACAAAAGCGCAGATGCAAACAGGGTCAAGACCATCCACCCGATGCGCTGCCAAGCGTCTTGGCGCATGGCCACCCAAGGCAGGTGGTGCGCGGCGTATCCCAGCAGACCTGTGAGCAAGCCCGTGGCCAACAGCACCTGCAACACAAAGCGCAGCCACCCGGCTTGCGGCTTGTAGCTACCCCGGCGCAACAAGCCGACCAACAGCCAAAGCGCATTCACCAAAGCCCCCAAACCTATCGACAACGCCAGCCCGGCATGGGCCAAGTAGGGCACCAACAGCAGGTTGAACACTTGCGTCAGCACCAGCACCACCACCGCAATGCGCACCGGGGTGCGGATGTCCTGGCTGGCGTAATAACCAGGGGCCAGCACCTTGATGGCCACCAGACCCAGCAAACCCACGCCATAGCCGGTCAAGGCCAAAGTGGTCTGCTGGACATCGCGGTCAGTGAACGCGCCGTAGTGGTAAAGCACCGACACCAGCGGTTGCGAGAACACCAGCAAAGCTGCCGCACAGGGCAAGGTCAACAACACCACCAGACGCAAACCCCAATCAAGCATGGCGGCGTAGCGCTCGCTGTCGCCTGTGGCTTTGGCTGCGGCCAGTTGCGGCATCAGCACCACACCCAACGCCACGCCCAGCATGGCCGTCGGGAACTCCATCAGTCGGTCGGCATAGGTCAGCCAACTGACACTGCCAGGAGCCAGGTGCGAAGCAATCTGCGTGTTGATGAGCAAGGAAATCTGGGCCACGCCCACGCCCAGCAAAGCCGGTGCCATGAGGCGCAAGATGTTGCGGGTGGCCGGGTTGGTCCAGGCTTTTTTGACAGCAGCGGGGCCCATACCCAACCGGGGCAACAAACCCAGACGATGCAATGCCGGAATTTGCACAGCCAGTTGCAAAAAGCCACCCACCATGACGCCCGCAGGCAGCGCATAGATGGCTTCAAACCCTTGCCGGGCTAGCCAAGGCGACAAAAGCCAGGCTGCTGCAATCACGCTCACGTTCAACAGAACTGGCGTAGCGGCTGGCACAGCAAAGCGTTTCCAGGTGTTCAAAATTCCAGCCGACAAGGCCACCATCGACATGAAGGCGATGTAAGGAAACATCCAGCGCGTCATGTTGACGGCCGAGGCATAGCCCCGGGGGTCTTGTTGCAAACCACTGGCCAATGCCCAGACCAGCCAGGGCGAGGCCATCACCCCTAAAACCGACAGCACCAAAACCGACCAAGCCAAGGCTGTGGCCACGCTGTCGATCACTTCTTTGGTGGCTTCGTCACCATGCTGGGCTCGGTTGGCCGCCAAAACAGGCACAAAAGCCTGACTGAAGGCCCCTTCGGCAAACAGGCGACGGAACAAATTCGGAATCCGAAAAGCCACATTGAAGGCATCGGTCAAAGCACTGGCCCCGAAAGCCGAGGCGATCAGCAACTCGCGCACGAGCCCCGTGACCCGGGAGGCCAGGGTGAAAATCGACACAACAGAGGCAGAACGGAGGAGGCTCACAGTGGGCGAGTGTAGCGGCCTTGCAAGGGGTCACTTTCGGGTTGAGTGGGCCAACTGCCCGCAAATGGCCATGCGTCTGCTAGAATGCCGGGTTCGCCGGACATCATCCTCAGACATTGAAAGAACTTATATATGGCATCCGCTAAACCAAAAAAGAAAAACCCCCGTCTTGCTTCCGGCCGTAAACGCGTCCGCCAAGACGTCAAAATCAACGCTGCGAATTCTTCGCTGCGTTCCAAATACCGCACTGCTGTGAAAAACGTCGAAAAAGCCGTTGCAGCTGGCGACAAGACCAAAGCCACAGAGTTGTTTGCCAAAATGCAAACCGTGGTGGACATCATTGCCGACAAGGGCA
>JBDKEX010000210.1:0-11000 GCA_039798985.1 Pseudomonadota bacterium
CACGCACGAAGTCATCAAGACCACGGTGCCCAAGGCCAAAGAATTGCGCCGTGTGGTGGAGCGTATGATCACGCTGGCCAAGGTTGATTCGGTGGCAAACCGCCGCTTGGCTTTTGACCGCTTGCGCGACCGCGATGTGGTTACCAAATTGTTCAATGATTTGGGCCCCCGCAGCAGCACCCGCCCAGGTGGCTACACCCGTATTTTGAAGATGGGCTTCCGCGTCGGCGACAACGCGCCTATGGCTTTGATTGAGCTGGTGGATCGCGCTGAAGAAAAAGCAGAAGCATCGCAAGCCGCTGAGTAAAGCGTGCTACAATATAAGACTTGACGCGGAGTGGAGCAGCCTGGTAGCTCGTTGGGCTCATAACCCAAAGGTCGCAAGTTCAAATCTTGCCTCCGCAACCAACAAAATCAAGCGCTTAGCTTGTTCAAAAAGCTCTCACTATGAGGGCTTTTTTGTTGTTTGTCAGCTACGGGGTTTGTTCAGGCTTTGTTTCGCAAGTGCAACAAGGCTGTTAGCTCTAGGGCAAACATCACCCCCGCAAACACAGCGCCGGGCATGTTGCCAGCCAGCGCATTGTGCAGACAATCCACACCGTCCGTGACCGCCCTCAACACCAATGCGGCGCAAATGGCAACAGCGCTTCTGCTTAACAAAGCGAATACGGTGGTTGCAACCGTCGCCAGATTGCGGGCGATGTAAAGCCCGAGCGGCCCGGCGAGTGACAGCGCGCCGTTCGCCCCAAACGCAGGCCACGCAGCAAACTGCACCTCAGGTTTTAGGTAGGCCAGCGCACTGAAAACAGTGGCCATGGTTGTTGCCACCCAAAGGTAGACGGTGATCCATTTTGGGGTGGAGTGGGTGTTTTGCATATTTGATCCTTCTTGAAAGTGGAAATGAGCTTGAAGGCTGAATTTTGTGCAAGGCCGCCACTTTCGATAAGATGGCTCAAATTGCATTCTTTGTTGCAAGGATTGGAACAATGCTGGATGAATTGCGAAGCATGGCGGTCTTTGCCACCGTGGTGCGGGAGGGGACGTTTCGCGCGGCGGCCAAACAACTTCAGCTCTCCACCTCGGTGGTAAGCCACCACCTTACCCAGTTGGAGCGGCGCTTGGGCTGCGCTTTGCTGTACCGCACCACCCGCAAGCTCAGCCTCACGCCCGATGGCGAACACTTTTTTGAGGCCTGTTCTCGCGCCATAGATGCAGCGCAAGAAGGTTTGCAGCGGATTCAAACCCAGCAGAAAACGTTGGCAGGCCGGCTTCGCATCGGGGCACCTGCCATTCTGGCCCAAGGGCCGTTTGTGCGCGATGTGCACGCGTTTGCCACCGCGCATCCCGCCGTCGATCTGGAACTCCTTTTCACGGACGAGCGGCAGAACCAGGTGGCTGATAGCATTGACGTCGTGGTCCGGATAGGCTGGCTGGAGGACTCCACCTTGCGAGCGCGCAATGCGCCGTGTGGTCTGCGCAACGCCTGCTTTGTTGGCCCTTTACCCGCCGGTTCAGGGCCCGTCGGACCTGAGCGCCTTGCCTTGGATTGCCTCCACCGCCTTACCCGGCTTTCTGGACCTCAGCTCTGCAGCGGGTGATGTTCAAAGGGTGCAATGCAACAGCCGAATCACAGTCAACAGCGGTTTGGCTGCCAGAGAACTCGCACTTGCCGGTGCCGGCGCGCTGGTGACGTTGAACTTTTTTGTGCAAGCGTATCTCGAGCGGGGTGAACTGGTGCCCTTGTTGAACCAATGGGAACCGACCCGCCCGTCGTTTTATGCGGTTTGGCCGAACAACGTGGCGCGCAGTGCGTTGGCGCAGCGCTTTGTGGAGCATTTGGTCAAACGCACCAGCCCCAACCCTGGCACTGAGACTGAATGAAACACCGATGCCATCCTCAAACCCCTTGCTCTACACCTACCGCCGCTGCCCGTACGCGATGCGAGCCCGCATGGCATTGCTGTTGGCAGGGGTGGCATTCGATGCACACGAGATTGTGTTGCGTGACAAGCCAGCAGACATGTTGGCGGTTTCGCCCAAAGGCACGGTACCGGTGCTGGTGCTGTGCGGCAACCGAGTGCTCGAGCAGAGTTGGGCCATCGTTGAATGGGCCTTGAACCAAGAGTCGGCCGGGCCTGAGGTACGGGGTTGGTGGAGCAGGGCGCAAAGCCCAAACCACCAAAACCTGCTGCTTTGCAACGATGGCGATTTCAAACATCACCTGGACCGGTACAAGTATCCGGACCGCTACGCGCATGAAATGGAGGGTGGCGTGTTCAACAGCGGAATCGAACACCGCGACAGGGCGGTGGCTCTGCTGCTGGTCCCTATGGAGGCCAGCTTGGGTCAAGGCAAGTACTTGGGCGGTGATCAACCTTGCGCCACCGACATCGGCATTTTCCCCTTTGTTCGCCAGTTCGCTGCCGTAGATCCGGACTGGTTTGCTGCCTTGCCTCTGAGCCGAATTCACCACTGGCTGGACACTTGGCGGCGCAGCCCACTTTTTGAAGCATCTATGCACAAGTTGCCCACCAACAAGCGGGTGAGCTTTCCCGGCGCGGGGGACTTTGCAAAAGCATTCGCCCCGGGGCCCGGCTGGAGTTAGGGTCATTTTGCAATTGGCGGCATTGTCCGGACGAACCGCCCAACATGGATAGCCCACCCTGGGGCTCCAATGCGAGGGTAGGCGCCTGGTTCAGGCCAGCGTGGGGTAATCGGTGTACCCCTTCTCACCGCCGGCGTAGAAGGTGTTTTTGTCTGGCGCATTGAGCGCGGCGCCTGTGCGGAAGCGTTCTGGCAAGTCGGGGTTGGCCAAGAAAGCATTGCCAAACACCGTGGCATCTGCTGTGCCAGATGCCAGTGCGGCCTCTGCTTTGGCCTGGTTAAAACCGCCGCCCACAAAATACGCGGCCTTGACTTTGGGTTTGAGCAGGGCGTGGTAGTCCACCTTGGCGCCGAACAAGGCCACATGCACATAGGCGGGGTTGAGCGCTTGCAATTGGTCGACAAGGTGGGTGTAAGTCTCTTGCGGGTTGGCGTCCACAATGTCGTTGAAGTTCATCTCTGGCGCAATCTTGATGCCCACGCGGTCGCCACCTGCTTCGGCCACCATTGCGGTCAGCACTTCGAGCACAAAGCGGGCGCGGTTGGCCGCTGATCCGCCGTAGTTGTCGTTTCGCTGGTTGCTGCCCGACGACAAAAATTGTTCGGGCAAGTAGCCTGAAGCCGAGTGAAGTTCAACACCATCAAAACCGGCTGCCAAAGCGCGGCGGGTGGCCAAGCGGTAGTCTTCAACGATTTGTGCAATTTCGTCCACACTCAGTGCGTGCGGGGTGACCATGTCTTGCAAGCCTGTGGCCGTCCAAACTTGCCCTTTGGGCTGTATGGCCGAGGGCGCAACCGGCAATGCACCGTTGGGCAACATCGAGGGGTGCGAAATACGCCCGCAGTGCATCACCTGCATGAAGATACGCCCGCCGCGTGCGTGGACCGCGTCAGTGACTTTCTTCCATGCGGCCACCTGTTCGTCGGTTTCGATGCCGGGCGTGTGCCCGTAACCTTTGCCCATGGCCGTGGGGAACACCCCTTCGCTGATGATGAGGCCGGCACTGGCACGCTGTGCGTAGTAGGTCGCGGTCAAATCGCTGGGTACGCCGGCGTCGTCGGCGCGGGAGCGGGTCATTGGGGCCATGACCATGCGGTTGGTCAAGGCATAGCGACCGACTTGGACGGGGGTGAACAAAGCGCTCATGTGAACTTCCTATGGAGTCAAGGTGGATAAGCGCTATCTTCTTTGATTATTCCTTTGAGATAAAGATGGGGGAGTGGATTTCATTGATCCAAATTTGGAGCAATGGGTGGGTTGCTGCGCTTTGAATTTGCCCCCACCCCCTACCGAGTAGCGCCGGGGCACCTTGCGGGTGGCCAGAAATTGTTCGATGCTTTCACCACGGAACGCAGCGCAGACCTCTGGCCGCGATACCCCGATGGCAGCGGCCAGTTTCTCCCACGCAAAAACGGACGCGCACGACCTGCTATCTCGATCCACTTGCGCCTGTGGATCAGGCCAGATCGAAACGGTCCGCGTTCATCACCTTGGTCCAGGCAGCAACGAAATCGTTGACGAACTTCTCTTGGTTGTCGTCTTGGGCGTAGACCTCGGCGTAGGCTCGCAAGACCGAGTTGGAGCCAAACACCAGATCAACACGCGTGGCCGTCCATTTGCTTGCCCCTGACTTTCGGTCCACCAAAGCGTAACTGTTTCGCCCGGTTGGCTTCCAGCTGTAGGCCATGTCGGTCAGGTTGACGAAGAAGTCGTTGGTCAGAGCCCCCACGCGGTCGGTGAACACCCCATGGCCGGTGCCACCGTGGTTGGTGCCCAGTACGCGCATTCCCCCAACCAACACGGTCATCTCGCACGCTGTCAGCCGCATCAGCTGGGCACGGTCGAGCATCAGCTCCTCGGCACTGACCGTGTAATTCGCCTTGAGCCAGTTGCGGAAACCGTCGGCCAAGGGCTCCAGCACACCGAAAGATTCGGCATCGGTCATCTCAGCGGTAGCATCGCCCCGGCCCGGCGCAAAAGGCACACTCACGTTGATGCCTGCCGCCTTGGCCGCCTGCTCGACCCCGACGTTGCCTGCCAGCACAATCACGTCGGCCACGCTTGCCCCGGTGTCAGCGGCGATTTTTTCCAGCACGGCCAGTACTTTGGCCAGTCGCACGGGCTCGTTACCTTCCCAGTCTTTTTGCGGGGCAAGGCGGATGCGGGCACCGTTGGCCCCACCGCGCTTGTCCGACCCCCGGAACGTGCGGGCACTGTCCCATGCAGTGCTGACCATTTCAGCAATGCTCAGCCCACTGGCGGCAATCTTGGCTTTGACGGCAGCCATGTCGTAGCGGGTGGCGCCTGCGGGCACCGGGTCTTGCCAAATCAGGTCTTCGGCGGGAACGTCTGGGCCTATGTAGCGGCTCCTGGGCCCCATGTCGCGGTGGGTCAGCTTGAACCAAGCGCGGGCAAAGGTCTCCGAAAAATAGGCTGGGTCCTTGTGGAATCGTTCAGCAATCTTGCGGTATTCGGGGTCGAATTTGAGCGCCATGTCGGCGTCCGTCATGATCGGCTTGTGGCGGATTGACGCGTCTTCGACATCGACCGGCATGTCTTCTTCGGCGATGTTGATGGGCTCCCATTGGTGAGCCCCCGCCGGGGATTTTTGCAGCCACCAGTCGTACTTGAACAGGAGATCAAAATAGCCGTTGTCCCACTGGGTGGGGTGGGTCGTCCAGGCGCCTTCAATGCCGCTGGTCACGGTGTTGCGGCCTGTGCCACGGGTGGTGTGGTTTTGCCAGCCCAAGCCCTGTTCTTCAAGGTCAGCGCCTTCGGGTGCCGGGCCCAGGTTGGCCGCGCTGCCATTTCCGTGGGCTTTGCCCACCGTGTGTCCGCCGGCCGTCAGCGCCACGGTCTCTTCGTCATTCATCGCCATGCGGGCAAAAGTCACCCGCATGTCCTGGGCTGTTTTGAGCGGATCTGGCTTGCCGTCAACACCTTCAGGGTTCACATAAATCAGGCCCATCATCACCGCGGCAAGCGGGTTTTCCAGGTCGCGCTCGCCGGAGTAGCGGCTGCTCTTGCCGCCGCTGGGGGCCAGCCACTCTTTTTCGGAGCCCCAGTAGATGTCTTTCTCGGGGTGCCAGATGTCTTCGCGGCCAAAGCCAAAGCCGAAAGTTTTAAGGCCCATGGACTCATAGGCCATGTTGCCTGCCAGGATCATCAAATCGGCCCAACTCAGCTGGTTGCCGTACTTTTTCTTGATCGGCCACAGCAGGCGCCGGGCTTTGTCGAGGTTGGTGTTGTCTGGCCAAGAGTTGAGCGGCGCGAAGCGTTGGTTGCCCGTGCCTCCACCACCGCGTCCATCCGCGATGCGGTAGGTGCCCGCAGAGTGCCAGGCCATGCGGATCATCAGACCGCCGTAGTGGCCCCAGTCAGCCGGCCACCAATCTTGGCTGTCCGACATCAATGCCTTGAGGTCGGTTTTCAACGCCTCTACGTCGAGCTTCTTGACCTCGTCGCGGTAGTTGAAGCCAGCGCCCATGGGGTGGGTCTTGCGGTCGTGCTGGTGCAGGATGTCCAGGTTCAGGGCCTTGGGCCACCAGTCCATATGCGCCATGCCCGAGGCAGTGGCCCCACCGTGCGCGACAGGACACTGGGCCTGAGAACTTGTTTCTTTGTTTTCCATTTTTCACTCCTTTGCTGCCCGATCAACCCCAAAGCTGGTGTTGAATCCGGTTCGACTACTGTAGCCCGCCGACAGCCTTTTGAGCAGGTTAACCAATGGTTTTGGCTCGAAGTCTTTCAATCTGCACCATAGGCAATTCTCATGAGGAACGGGAGAGACACCTGGGCGTGAGCCCACCGGTTGACCCTGAGAAAACCCCGCGACTTGAGCCGCGTTCCGTGACCAAACAATAGAACATTTCATGGCCACCCGCAAGGTGCCCACGAAGGATTCGGTGGCGGGAGGTGCCCGGGTTATGGAGATGTTGGAGCGTTACGGAGCCGCCTACAACGGCCAGGCGCCGACTCTGCTTGCCCCAGGGCGCGAGCAACACCCAACGGTTGGGTCAGTCACGCCCCAACGTGGGCCAGCGAAGTCGACAATTCGCGGTGCGCGGCCGCTTGTGCCAGCAGCGCTTGGGCCTTGGCCTCCAACACGCCCACGGCGTCTGCGCCTCCAGCAAAGCGCGTGGGGGGTGCGTCCATGTTGGCCAGTTGAATGATGGCCAGGGCGAGCTTGGCAGGGTCGCCGCCCTGCTTGCCACTCATGCCACTCCAGGCGTCGATGGTCGCCTGGCTGCGATCGGCGTAGTCTGGGATGCTGGGTTGGGCAAACGTGGTGGACTCTGCGGTCAGCAGCTCGGTGCGGAAGAAGCCGGGCTCGACCAGCATGGTTTGGATCCCGAAGGGAGCGATTTCGGCGGCGAGGGATTCTGTCAAGCCTTCCAGGCCAAATTTTGCGGCGGCATAAGCGGTGCAGAACATGCCGCCCGCAATGCCGGCGGTAGACGAGATGTTGAGCAGCAAGCCGCCGCGCTGGTTGCGCATGGTGGGCAGCGCGGCGCGGGTCACGTTCATGGGGCCGAAGAGCAAGGTCTCCAACTGATCGCGCACCTGCTCGGGGCTCAGTTCTTCGAAGAAACCCGCGTTGAAATGGCCCGCGTTGTTCACCAGGACGTCGATCCGGCCAAATTGGGCGACCGCCGCATTGACCGCTGACCGGGCGTCTTCCAAGACGGTCACGTCCAGTTTCAGGCACAGCAAGTCAGGGTGGTCGCCAATGGCGGCAGCGACTTTGGCTGGGTTGCGGCCTGTGGCCACCACCGCATGGCCCGCTGCCAGGGCGGCTTTGACCAGGTCGACGCCGAGTCCGCGGCCTGCGCCGGTGATGAACCAAACTTTCTTGTTGAGCATGGGGTGTTCCTTTTCGGTGGAGTCTTGGTGAGGGTGGGTGCGGCATATGCCTGCGGCAAGCCAACGCCAAATTCTTGCCCAAGGGCTCCAAAAATGCTTGCCTGAAACACCGCGGTTATTGCCTGATTCGGCAAAACTGTGCCCAGGCTGATGACGGTGGTTCACTTTGTCGATAAAGTGAGGGGAATGTCCAATCCAAGGTGCTGAAGCGTGATGCAACCCCAATCAGTCACTGAACCCGTCGATATTGAGGTTTCCAGGTTGGCCCGAGCCATAGAAGCGATTGCTCAATCCGACGGGGATTTCTGGACGGATATTCCGGCGCTGTCCTTGCACAGGCGCAAGCGGCCGACCGAGCCGCTGCACTGCATCTTCAACCTGGGCCTGGGTGTGGTTGCCCAAGGGCGCAAACAAGCGCTGGTGGATGGGCAGGTGAATGCCTATGGCCCGGGCCAATCCATGTTGACGACCATTGATTTGCCCGTGATTTCACACGTGACCCAGGCTTCTGCCGAGCAGCCACTGCTGGGGCTGATGCTCACCCTGGACCCGCGGTGGGTTCAAGAGGTGGCGGCTGACATGAAGTTGCCATCGCCAGGCCGCAGGCAAGATTGCCGCACACTGTCCATCGAACCACTGGGCGCACCGCTGGTGGCGGACTTGGTCAGGCTCGTTTCCCTGTTGGGTGAGTCGGCCGATCTGGTACATCGCCTTGCCCCCTTGCTGCAAGAGCAAATCCTTGTTCGATTGCTCCTGGGGCCGCACGGGCCTCAACTTCGACACCTCGTATCCGACGGGACCCCCAGTCAGCAAATCTCAAAAGCGGTCAGCTGGTTGAAGCAGAACTTCGCGCAGTCGCTTCACATTGACGAACTGGCGACGCGGGTTCACATGAGCCCCACCTCGTTTAGGCAGCATTTTAGAAAGATGACCGGTACCAGCCCGCTGCAATACCAAAAGACATTGCGCTTGCAGGAGGCCAGGCAGTTGATGCTGAGCCGCCGCCTTGACGCGGGCAGCGCAAGCCGCCTGGTGGGGTATGAGAGCCCTTCCCAATTCAGCCGGGAATACAGCCGAATGTTTGGCGCCCCTCCGCAAGCGGATATTCGGCGCTTGCAATCGACCTCAAACAGCGATTCTTGAGCCCGACACTTGATCCCGCACCAGTTGGCCGTCCACGAGTTCAAGCACCCGGTCGCAGCGGGCCGCCAGGCGGGCATCGTGCGTGACGACCAGGAAAGAGGTGTTCAACTCCGCGTGCATGCGGCGCATCAGGGCAAACACCTCGTCCGATGACGCGGTATCCAGGTTGCCGGTGGGTTCGTCGGCCAGCACGATGGGGGGCTCCAGCACCAAGGCGCGGGCAATGGCCACGCGTTGCTGCATACCGCCAGACAATTCACTGGGGCGCTTGTCCATGGCTTGACCCAGGCCCACCGCGTCCAGCACAGATCGAGCCTTTTGAAGTTGCTTCGGCGTGACTTTGCCTTCCCGCATCAGGGCGGGCAGGGTCACGTTCTCCAGGGCGGTAAATGCCGGCAACAGGTGGTGAAACTGAAAGACAAAGCCCAGCGTGGTGCGGCGTTGCAGCGTCAGCGCCTCGTCGTTGATGCCGGCCATCTCTTCGCCGTCAATTCGGTAGCTGCCCGAGGTCAATGGCTCCAGCAAGCCCAGGATGTTGAGCAAGGTGCTTTTGCCCGACCCCGAGGGCCCGATGAGGGCCACCAGTTCGCCCCGTGCGATCTTGAAAGACACCCCGTGCAAGACCTCGGCCTCGTTGGGTTGGCCCACGTTGTAGCGCTTGCAAACCCGGTTGAGCTCCAGCAACGCAGGGGTGTGGTTGGGTGCGGGCAGTGCAGTCACAGCCGTATCGCCTGTGCCGGGTCCAAGCGGGACGCGCGACGCGCAGGTGCCACGGCCGCCAGCAAACCACAGACGGTGGCCAAGCCTGCAATGCGCAGCGCCAGACCGGCTTGTAGCGTGATGTTGAACAAGGGCAGGCCGTCTGAACCCCGAACGAAATGCGTGAAAACCCAGATCAAACCCACCGCCAGCAACACCCCCAGCGCCGACCCCAAGGCCCCCACGATGGCGCCTTGCAGCAAAAAGACGCGCAACACCTGCCCCCGGGTGGCGCCCATGGCGCGCAAGATGCCAATCTCCCGCTGCTTTTGCACGACCGACACCACCAGCACGCTGGCGATGCCCAACACCACCACGATCATCACCACCCCTCGTATCACGGAGGTGCTGACCGATTGCGCGTTCAACGCCGACACGAGTTGTGCGTTTGCTTGCTGCCAGCTTTCGGCCTTGTAGGGCCACTTTGCAGACAACCCGTCCGCCACGCCCTGGGCCGCCCAAATGTCCACCAGCGCAATGTCCAGGCCGGTGGCGCTGCCCGGCAAGCCCACCAGGCTTTGGGCCGTGCGCAAGGGCACGATCACGGTTCGCCGGTTGAGGTCTCGCACCCCAAGGTCCACCAAAGCTGTGATGCGCAAAGAGTCTTGGACACCGCCCGTCACGATGCCGATACGGTCCCCCACCTGAACGCCCAGGTCCAGGGCCAGATCGCGACCCACAATGCCTTCTCCGGGCCCCAACCTAGCGGCGCCTTCCACAATTTTGGATCGCAGCTTCACAATCCGGTCGTACCGTTCCAGTTCGACACCCATCAGGGCGATTGCTTTGGACGCCTGGCCTCGCACGGCCAGACCGGCCGCCGACACCATGGGTGAAACCGCTGCAACTTGTGGCATGGCTTCCAGTTCGGGCAGCAGGAGTTGCCAGTTGTCGATCGAGCGTTGGCGTTGCGCGCGCACTTGGGTCTGCTCGAGTTTGTTCACTCCTGCGTTGGGCAATACGGGGGCCACCCGCACCCGTTCGTCCGGCGGGCTCAACGTGACGTGGGCTTGCGCGCCCAGTGTTTTCTCGATCGTGTTGCGCTGCAGGCCGGTGATCAACGCCGAAATGTAGGCCACCACCGCCACACCGGCAGCCACCCCCACAATGATGAGCAAGGTTTGCATCCTTCCTTCGCGCAGGAAGCGGATGGCTACAAGGCTTTCAAATCCCAGCAGCATATGCAAGCCTCAGCGCCCCATGGCATTGGTCATGGCCGCTCCGGCGTCTTCCCGGGTCTGGGCCCGTTGGGCAGTTGCAGGCTCTTGGGTCACGGCGCGTACCCGAGCCCCCGGATGGGGTGCGGGACCGGTCAGAACCGCCTCGCCCGGGTTCAACCCCTCGAGCACCTCGACCCACGCCAAGGTGCGCAGCCCGAGCCGCACTGGGCGAGCTTCGACTTGCCCATTGCGCGCCACCCACACGGTTTGCTCGGTGCCCACATCGCCTCGCAGCGCGCTCACGGGCACCACCAGCGCTTGCTCGCGCCGCGCCGTTTCGACTTCGATGGACACCGTCATGTCTTCGCGCAAAAAAGCGGGGGCGGGTGCCTGCAGGTCAAACCGGACCTCGATGGCGCCACGCTGAGGATCCACGACCGGCGCGATGGACAACACCTGTGCCTTGAAGG
>JBDKEX010000211.1:0-2954 GCA_039798985.1 Pseudomonadota bacterium
AAAACCTTCTGGCCCGTGTTCGCGGATGTAGCTGTCGGGGTCGTGCTCAGGCGGCAGGAACAGGAACTTGACGCTGCGGGTGTCGGTGGCCCAGGGCAGGGCGGCGTCCAGTGCCTTGCGCGCGGCCCTGCGACCGGCCGCGTCGCCATCGAAGCTGAACACCACCGAGTCGGTAAAACGGAACAGTTTGCGCACATGGTCGGGTGTGCAAGCCGTGCCCAAGGTTGCCACTGCATTGGCAAACCCGAGTTGGGCCAGTGCCACCACGTCCATATAGCCTTCGGTGACCAGAGCGTACCCCGCCGAGCGTATGGCGCTGCGCGCCTCAAACAGGCCGTACAGCTCGTGGCCCTTGCTGAACACAGGTGTTTCGGGGGAGTTCAGGTATTTGGGTTCGCCTTTGTCCAAAACACGCCCGCCAAAGCCTATGCATTCGCCTTTGACATTGCGTATGGGGAACATGACCCGGTCGCGAAAACGGTCGTATCGTTTGCTCTCGCGTGCCGAGGCTGGGGCCGCGTCGCTGCTGGCTTCGTCAGTTGCGATGACCAAACCAGATTCGGTGAGCAGGGGGCTTTGGTAGTCGGGAAAAACCGTGGAGAGGTAACGCCAGCCTTCGGGCGCGTAGCCCAAGCCGAATGTTTTGGCGATTTGCCCCGACAGGCCACGCTGCTTGAAATAAGCAATGGCACGTTGCGACTGTTTGAGTTGTTGCCGGTACCCTTCGGCGGCTTTTTCCAGCACATCCACCAAGGTGTGCTGTTTTTGGCGTTGTTCGTTGGCTTTGGCGCGGTCCTGCGGGCTGAGGTCTTCTTCGGGCACCTGCAAACCGGTTTGTTGCGCCAAGTCTTTGACTGCGTCAACAAAGCCCACGCCGGTGTGTTCCATCAAAAAACCGATGGCGTTGCCATTTTTGCCGCATCCAAAACAGTGAAAAAATTGTTTGCTGGGGCTGACGGTGAAAGACGGGGACTTTTCGCCGTGGAATGGGCACAGGCCCATGAAGTTGGCACCGCCCTTTTTGAGCTGCACAAAGCGGCCCACCACCTCGACAATGTCGACGCGGGAGATGAGTTCCTGAACAAATGCCTGGGGTATGGACACAAGCTTGTGGTTAGGCGGCTACCACACGGTTTTTGCCAGCGCGTTTTGCCAGGTACATGGCTTGGTCGGCCCGGTTGACCGCGTCGAACCCCGCTTCGCCGGGGGAGCATTCGGCCACACCGGCACTGAACGTGATCAGCAAGCGTTCGTTGCCCCGCAAAAACAGGCGCTTGGTGAGTTCGCGCTGCAGGCGCTTCATGGCTTCTACGCCTTGCTCGAGTTGGGTGTCGGGCATGACCACCACAAATTCCTCGCCACCGTAGCGGGCCAGCGAGTCTTGCGGCCTGATGCACTCGCGGGCCACCTGGCTCAGGTGCTGCAGGGCTGCGTCGCCCACCTCGTGCCCATGTTGGTCGTTGAGTTTTTTGAAATTGTCGATGTCCAGCAAGGCCACGCACAAAACCGATTCGGCCCGCCGAGTTCGGGCAATTTCGCGTTCTACCGTTTCTTCCAGCCCTTTGCGGTTGAGGGCGCCCGTCAGGGCGTCGTGCCGGACCATTTCGCTCATGCGGTCCAGCTCCTGCTGGAGCCTGGCGATTTCGGATTCGGCCATGGCGGCCCGGTCGCGCAGTTCCATCAATTCTTCGCTGCTGCGGCGAGTGTCCAGCGCCAGGGCACGGGTGGTTTGTATGGCCTCTTGCAGCACCGGTGCAATGTCACTCAAGTCTTGCGCACGCTCAAGGCGTTGCGCGCACAGCTCGATTTTTTGGCCGTAGTGGCTGCTGTCCTCTGTCATGCGGCCCAGGCGTTCAATGAACGTGGCCAGGGTTCGTTTCATTTCCTCTTGGGCCGCGAGGGTGCGTTCTTTTGCTTGCGCCTGCTTGTGTATCACGTCCTTCAGGCGGCTTTGGAGTTCTTCCAGGCGCTGCGCGGACAAGGGCGGCTTGGCCGCCTCCATCAGCGATTCCATTTGCCCTTTGAGCCAGGGGTTGTCGAGGCTCAACGCAGCAATATTCTCAAAAATAAGCTGCATGAGGTTGAGCAACGACGCCTTGACCACGCCCTGTTCCTCAGCCACGAACGACAAACGGAAGGCGAAGCTGGCCATGAGTTTGCGCAGGGCCGCTGGTTCGTGGTGTTTGAGGCGCAGGTAATCGATCAGGTCTTGGGCCTGAGACACCAGCTTTTGGTCGTCGTTGCCCACGGCGGGCAAAGAGTGTTCCACGATGCGGGCCACTTGTTCGCACAGTTCTGCCGGCAGTTCAAACAGGGGCGTTGCGGGGGCGGGGTTGGCTGGCAACGGCTGAGAGGGAACCGGCGTGCCCAAATGGGCAAAGGCCACCAAGGCCTTTTGCAGCGCCTCCCAGTTGTGCAAGTTGATGGCACTTTCGGTTTGCGCTTTGAGGCGCTGTTGCCCGGGCGTTTTGTCGGGCAAGGCCTGCGAAATTGGCCGGAGCTGGTCCGAAGGAAACGGTTTGAGCGGCCGAGTGCCCGCGATTTCGTGGTAGGCGGACTGGAAGTTTTCGGGGGTGGGTGCAAGCTTGCGGGTCGTCAGCAGCTTGACGGCTTCGCGGGCTATGTCGCTGGGGGTGCGTGCAACCATGGCGGGGTAATTTTGGATGACGGTGGTACAGCCCGTCATCTTAGCCCTGGCGAGGGGCCTTTCGGTCACGCTTAAAAAAAATGGCACCTTTGAGGTGCCATTGGGGTGGGTGCGCAGCGCGGTTCGGGCAATTCAACGGGGCGCCAAACGGATGGCGCCGTCCAAACGGATCACTTCGCCGTTCAGCATGTCGTTTTCAATGATGTGTTTGACCAGTTTGGCGTAGTCGTCGGGGCGGCCCAGGCGGCTGGGAAAGGGCACGCTGGCCGCCAGTGCGTCTTGAACTTCCTGGGGCATGCCAAACAAC
>JBDKEX010000212.1:0-5220 GCA_039798985.1 Pseudomonadota bacterium
ACGGGGCAATACCAGACCATGTTGGGCAACGTCAGCAGCGTGGATGTGGCGGGAGACCAGTCTCTTGACATCCCCTTCGGCACGACCGAGGCGTGGTACGAGTTTTATTGCAGCACAGGGACCTTGTCTGCTGGCAAGGTGGCGCTATGAACCAGAACCGTTTGAAATCGATGTTTAATTTGCGCCAGTGGCTGGTTGCCGCTTCGGTTGTTTTGTTGCCTGCCGCGGCTTTTGCGCTGGACTCTGTGACATTTAGCGATGTCATCAAATCGGGCTCCGGCGTGGGTGACATCAACCTGAGAACACCCAAAAGCCAGGCGGCCATACCAGACCTCAACCAATTCATATCAAGCTTCAGCCGTGGCGAATTTGCCGCGGCCGTCTCGGCAATTGCTTTCGGAGCCGACATCAACGAAGCGGCCAACGGAACCGAAAAAGCGGAAACGCAAGCCGTGACGGTTGAGTTTGCATGGCTTGAAGTGGCGGATGCGAGTGGAACGCGCAATTTTGGCAAAGCACCAAGCGGTACTGCGGTGGTGTCGGGCAGCAGTTTCTTCACCGAAACACAAGCCATTGTGGCCCGCAAAGGGTCAACACAGCGCGCCACTTATTACACCTTGTTGGGTCGGTCGGGGTCGGCAAACATCACGGGTGCAAACACCGTGACGGGTGCTTTTGACAGCACCTTGAAAATTGCGGTGCCTGCTGGCACCAGCTTCAGCAACGTAACCAAGTCCATTTTGCACGTGCGCCTGCTGGATACCAATGGAACCTTGGGTGACCCCGAAGCGTTCTATGACCTGTCGGGCGGGTACGAGGACGTGGCGCTGCTGACTGAGGCAGATGCCACCTTTTTGGATTCCAACAGCCAGATTCTGGCATCCCGGACATTGGCCCCATCGGTGGAGTTGAGTGCGCAGGGCAAGGTTTCGGCCTTGTACTTCAACACGGACGCTGACCTCAACACCAACGTGCCAGCCAGCGGCTTCAACTCCTTGTTCTGGGTGCAGAGGCCGGGGGCCAACCGTTACAACCTGGTTGCCTACGAAGATTTGTACCCCAACCAGGGCGACTACGATTTCAACGATCTCATCGTGGCTTACAACTATGCGCTGGGGTTGAATGGGCAAGGCAAGGTGGAGGAGTTGAGTGGGGTGGCGTACATCGTTGCCCGTGGGTCGTCTTACACCCATGACTGGACCTTGTCTTTGCCGGTCACGTTGGGTTCTACCAACTTGGTGGACACGGCGGCCAGCTACTGCAAGGTTTACCGCAGCGCCGACCAAAAAGTGCCGGGCGAGGTCGCGTCCTCCGGGTGCTCGGTTTCCACCAACCAATTTGGTGTGAACTGGAAAGCCTTTGCCGACACCGTGAAAATGTTCCCGGGGTCTGATGCGGGCCGTTCCCAGGATGCCATGGTGATCAACACCGCCACCAACCAGACCGACCCTTTGCGAAAAGGCCCGAAGGCGGAAATGAAAATCCGTTTGAAAACGCCTGTTTCGCTGAGGAGCATAGGCAAAGACGATCCCTTTATCCGGATTTACCGCACAGACAACAGCCAAGACGTGGTGCGTTTGACCACCCGAGATGCAAACAAATTCCCGTTTGCCATGATGATGCCCACCCAGTGGAAGTGGCCCCAGGAGCGGGTGGGTATAGGCGCAGCCTACCCCGACTTCTTCAAGTTTGTTCAAAGCAGCGGCGCCCAAGGGACCACTTGGTACAACAGCCCCGACAGAACCAAAGTGGCTCCGGTTCCGAACACGCCCAACCAGCCTGACTGGACGGTGACCAACTGGGCTTGGTAAAGCCACTTTTGAAAACCGCTCTGATCACCCCGAGTTATGCACCCGATTTTGATCGGTGTGCATGGCTTGTGGAGAGCGCCAACAAATATGTGCAAGGCTTGGATCGACACTGTTTGTTGATTGACCGGCGGGACGAGGCGCTGTTTTTGCCCCTGGCCGGTGGGCGTGTTGAATTGCTGTTCAAAGAAGATTTGCTGCCCCAGGGCTACAAACCTTTGTTGGGGTCCCGAAAGTGGTGGTGGAACGGGCGCGGTTTGCCGGTTCGCGGGTGGATTGTTCAGCAGGTGGCCAAACTGGCGGTGTGCGAGGCTGTAGACGCGCAGGCCTATGTGTATGCAGACTCGGACGTGGTTTTTGTTCGAGACTGGGACGTTGGGTCCATGTGGCAAGGGCAGTCGGTGCGGTTGTTTCGAGAGCAACGCCGTGGGGTGATGTTGAGCGACGCCCGCTACAAAACCTGGTACCGTGCTGCGACCCGCTACGCTGGGGTTTCTGATCCGGCCGCTTTGACCGGCGGGTACATTGCGCAGCTGAATGTTATGCGCCGCGATCGCATGAAGGAGCTTCTGGCCAGCGTCAGTGCCCACAGCCATCGAGGTTGGAGGGAAACCTTGCTGGGCACGTTGGACTTTTCGGAGTTTATTTTGTACGGTGCTTTTGTGGAGCATGCCTGCTCTATGAAAGGCCATTTTGTGGACGACAAGCCGCTGAGTTTGAGTTCTTGGTATTTTGATTTTGACGACTCTTTTGGGTTGGATTTGTTTTTGCAGCACCTGGAGCCGCGGCATGTTGCTGTTCATGTGCAGTCCAATCTAAAAATTCCACCGTCGGCCTACCGTCAATTGATCGATTCAATGTCGGTTTGAGTTTCAACACATGGGCTGGCCTGGATGAACAAGCTGTTGGAGATGCAATGAAGTCTGTTGAGGCAATCAATTTGAACCAACGCGCTTTTGGGGCGCAAATTTTGACCGCCGACACGGGCGCTATGAGGTCGGTGTTTTACCTGACTGGGTTGCCGTTGAATGACAAAAAGCCCGCGCGTGGCGGCGTGCCGGTGCTGTTCCCGCAGTTTGCCGACACCGGCCCGTTGCAAAAACATGGGTTTGCAAGAGATTGCGCTTGGACTTTGATGTCTGATGAGGCCGATGGCAACACCAAGCGCACCGTTATGGGCCTGTCCATCAAAGAAGGTGATTTTGCAGACTGGCCACACCGCGCCGAATTGAGGTTGACCTCCACGCTGACCGAATCGACTTTGTCGATTGACCTGGAGGTGAGCAATGCAGGGGCAGACCCCTTTGCTTGGACCGGTGGCTTGCATCCCTACTTCAAGGTGGAAGCTTGGGAGAAGGCGGGTTTGACCGGGTTGGACGGGGTTGCCCTGCGGGACCGGTACGATGCAAGCCGAGCCCGGGAGGCTAAAGCACGGGTTACCTGGGGGCATGGAGAAGTTGAGGTGTTGTACGACACCTCAAATGAGCTGGTGCTGCACAACGGCGCTCGCAAGCTGCTTTTGACGATGCGAGGATTTGACCAATGGATGCTTTGGAATCCGGGCGAACGTGGCATGATGGGAATCAAGGACGCGCCACTGGATGCCTGGGCTGAATTTGTGTGTGTTGAGCCAGTTTTGGTGGACCGCCCTTGCCGGTTGGGGCCCAATGAGTCGTTTGTGGGTGGAATAGATATCCGACTTGTTTCTGAATAAATTTCAAAAAGCCCCCCGATCTGTTTGTTTCAAAAAATCATGAGAGAAGCGATGGCCACACTGGAACTGCGCGTGACCTTGATCATGCAAGAGCTTGAAACCCTCCGTGATTTCATTTCAAACTTTTCTGAAGAAGCGGGGCTCGACGAGGACAAGGTTGCGCGTTTGAACCTGGCGGTGGTGGAGTCGGTGACGAATGTGTCGCGCCATGCAAAAGGTGTGGGTGAAGAAGCCACGGTGAAAGTTGAATTGAACGCGGATGCGGACTGGTTGTTTTGCGTGATCAGCTATGCCGGGGAGGAATATTCGCCACCGGAGCCGGTTGACGAGATATCGATGGATGATTTTCCCGAGGGCGGTTTCGGTAATTTCATTATTTTCAATGCCTGCGACGAGGTCCATTTTGAGTACGCCGAGGGCAGAAACATCACCCGCATGGGCATGAAGTTGGGCCCAGAGGATTGAAGTTTGGATGCGGGTGCCCGCACGATTGAGCTGCAGGGCGGGGCGTGGATTGCGTCTTTTGGGGGCTGGCCTGAAAAGCCTAAAATGTGACGGCCTGATTGACCGCCACACCCCATGCAAGACAAATACAGCCACATCGACGTTGAACGTGCTGCGCACGCCGAATGGTCCGCCCGCGACGCCTACCGCGTGACCGAGGACCAGAACAAAAAGAAGTTTTATGCCTGTTCCATGCTGCCCTACCCCAGCGGCAAGCTGCACATGGGCCACGTGCGCAACTACACCATCAACGACATGCTCACGCGCCAGCTGCGCATGCAGGGCTACAACGTGCTCATGCCCATGGGCTGGGATGCCTTTGGTCTGCCAGCCGAAAATGCCGCGCTGAAAAACAAGGTGCCGCCGGCGCAGTGGACTTACTCCAACATTGCCTACATGAAGCAGCAGATGCAGGCCATGGGCTTGGCCATCGACTGGTCGCGCGAAGTGGCCACCTGCTCGCCCGAGTACTACAAGTGGAACCAGTGGCTGTTCCTGAAGATGCTGGAAAAGGGCATTGCCTACCGCAAAACCCAAACCGTGAACTGGGACCCGGTGGACCAGACGGTTCTGGCCAACGAACAGGTGATCGATGGCCGGGGTTGGCGCACCGGCGCTCTGGTGGAAAAGCGTGAAATTCCCGGGTATTACCTGAACATCACGGCATATGCGGACGAGTTGCTCCAACATGTGCAATTGGGCAATGACCAGGCCACCTTGAACGGCTGGCCCGACAAAGTGCGCCTGATGCAGGAAAACTGGATAGGCAAGAGCGAAGGCGTGCGCTTTGCTTTCCCACACACCATCACCGGGGCCGATGGCGCTTTGATAGGCGATGGGAAGTTGTATGTGTTCACCACCCGCGCCGATACCGTCATGGGCGTGACCTTTTGTGCCGTGGCGCCGGAACACCCCCTGGCCGCCCATGCCGCCAGCAATAACCCGGCGTTGCAAGCCTTTGTTGAGGAGTGCAAGACCGGCGGCACCACCGAGGCCGAAATGGCCACGCAAGAGAAAAAGGGCATGGCCACCGGGCTGACCGTGGTGCACCCGTTGACCGGGGCACCGGTCCCGGTGTGGGTGGGCAATTACGTGCTCATGTCTTATGGCGACGGTGCGGTGATGGGTGTGCCGGCCCACGACGAGCGCGATTTTGCGTTTGCTCTGAAGTATGGGATTGAGATCAAACAGGTG
>JBDKEX010000213.1:0-7448 GCA_039798985.1 Pseudomonadota bacterium
ACAGGCAGGTCGATCGGTCCTTGTGGGCGGCAATCAGGCGTGCGTTGGGTTCATCGGTGGTTTGAACCCACAGGCGTGCCGCGTCGGCCGTTCGCCCATGCTGCTCGTGTCGCTTGAGCAAACGTTGCTGGCGGAGCTCGTCTGGCACCTCAACGTACCAGACCTCATCCAGCAAGGGCGCCACCCACCCCCAATGCCCATCGGGCAACAAGAGGTAATTGCCTTCGGTGATGACAAGGGAGGTGTCATGCGGCACGGCAATAGCGCCTGCAATGGGTTGCTCCAAGGAACGGTCGAAAGTGGGCGCGTACACCACCTCGCCCGGCGTGGGCTGGCGCAGGCGGTGCAGCAAAGCCACGTAACCTGCGCTGTCAAAGGTGTCGGGCGCGCCTTTGCGTTGGGCGCGCTGCAAACGCTCCAGTTCTGCCTGGGCCAAATGAAACCCGTCCATGGGCACCACCACTGCAGCCGCCCCCAAGGCTTGGGCCAAGGCTTGTGCCACGGTGGACTTGCCCGAACCAGGTGGCCCAACCAAGCCGAGCAAGCGGCGCGGGCCAGCGGCCAAAGCTCGAGCACGGTCCAGGTAGACTGCGGGCAAATTCACGCGGTGGCCCACAAATTTGGCGCCACAGCCATCAACTCATCAAAGTCGGCCACGGCAGCCACCACGTGGTCACCCGCCAACTCTGCTGCGGTGTGGCTGGTCAACAGGGCCACGGCCCGCATGCCCGCCCGCCCTGCTGCCGCAACACCGGCTGGGCTGTCCTCAAACACCAGGCAGTCGCTGGGGGCCACCGCCATGCGCCGCGCCACTTCCAGAAAAATGGCGGGATCGGGCTTTCCGGGCAACCCTTCGTCGCCGCCCACGGCCACTTCAAAAAAATCGGCCAGGCCCAGAGGCTGCAAGCGGTCAAACACAAACTTCACGTTGTGGCGGTCGCCGGCGGTGCCCAAACCACTGCGATAGCCCCGGCTGCGCACACTCTGGGCAAACCGCTCAAACCCACCCACCCACCTGAATTGGGGGGCAAATTGCGCCCGGTACAGCTCTTCTTTCTCGTTCACGTAAGCCAGCGCCTGCTCCAGCGTGAGGTGGCTGCCAAACAAGGCGCGCATGCCCTCCACCCCGGTGCGGCCGGTCGTGGCTTTGTCCAGTTCATCGGGCTGGTCCATCAAACCGTGTTTTTGCGCAAATTCCACCCAGGTGCTGCGGTGTATGGGCATGGAATCGACGATGGTGCCATCCATGTCAAAAATCAGGTGTTTCATGCTGCCCTTTCTGGGTATTGCACCGCCACACTTCGACCGGTACACGCGCTTTCCAGCACGGCCAGAGCCACAGCCAACGACTGCACCCCAGCTTCGCCGGTGGCCATGTCGTGCGCTTCACCTTGAATGGCTTTGTGCATCTCTCGCAAACAGCGTTCGTACAAATTGTCGTGGTCCAGCCGCAGGTTCAAATCGCCGTCGGCGCGGCACCATTTCAACGACCCGCCCGGTGCTTGGTTGAGCACCCCAGCCCCCTCCAGGCTGCCCTGGTCGCCCAACAACTCGAGCCTGTTGGAGGCATAAGGCGTGGTGTAACCCTGATGGGTGAGAACCGTGAGCCCGCTGGCATAGCGCCACACCGACATGGAGGTGTCTTCCACCCCTTGCCCCATGCCGCTGCGGTGGGTCATGGCCATGACTTCCACCGGGTACTCACCCAGCAAAAAGCCAAGGGAGTCGGCGGTGTGCACCGCAATGTCGAGCACCACCCCGCCGCCTGCGGCCGCATTGTCCACACGCCAGCCTTGCAATTTTTGGCGCAAAAACACCGAATGGCTCACGCGCGCTGAAACCAGCCGCCCCAGCCCTTGTTCGCGCAACACCCGCCGCATCTGGCGGTGCGCGCTGTTGTGCCGCAAGTGGTGATTGGTGCCCATGGTCAGGCCCGCAGCGCGGCAGGCTTCAACCATGCGTTGTGCGGCGGCCAAATCCAGCGCCAAAGGTTTTTCGCACAACACGTGGCAGCCCAGCTGCACCGCCAACAAAACAGCGGCTTCGTGTTTGTCGTTGGTGTTGGACACATAAACCGCGTCCAAACCCAGGCTTTTGAGCGCGCCGTTGGCCGCCTGCGCTTCAGTGAAAGCGTGGGCAATGCCGTGTTGCTTGGCAAAAGACGAGGCGCGTTCCGGGTTGCCCGACACCACCGCGATCACTTCGTCGCCCACGGCACGGATTGCGCCGACCAACCATTCCGACGCGATATTGCTCGCGCCCAGCAAGGCCCATTTCACGGTGCTTACTCCTGTTTATGCCAGCAAGGCGCCGGCAGCGTAACAAAGTTACACCCCGAGCATAGCGGGTTTCAAGCTCGGCGGTGCCAAGCCAGCAAACGCGGGGTGATCAACACCAGCGCCACCACCACCAACAGGGACAAGGACATGGGGCGCTCCACGAACACCGACCAGTGCCCTTCGCCTATGGCCAGCGCATTGCGCATTTGGGCCTCGGCCAAGGGGCCCATGATCAGGCCCACAATCACCGGGGCGATCGGGAAGTCGAAGCGCCGCATCAACACGCCCAGCAAGGCCAGGCCAAACATCAGGTACAAGTCAAAGGCGCTTTGGCGCATGCCATACACCCCCACGGTGGCAAATATCAAGATGCCCGCGTACAGCTGCGGTTTGGGAATTTTGAGCAGCTTGACCCAGAAGCCCACCAGCGGCAAGTTCAACACCAGCAACATGACGTTGCCGATGTAGAGCGACGCAATCAAGGCCCACACCAGGCTGGACGAGGTTTCAAACAATTGCGGCCCAGCGTTGATGCCATAGTTCTGAAAGGCCGACAACAAAATGGCCGTGGTCACTGACGTGGGTATGCCCAGCGTGAGCAGGGGGACCAGCGTACCGGTCACGGCGGCGTTGTTGGCCGCTTCGGGGCCGGCAACGCCTTCAATGGCGCCGGTGGTGCCAAATTCTTTCTTGTGCTCGGGATCGGCGAGTTTGCGTTCGGTGGCGTAGCTCAAAAAGGTGGGGATTTCGGTGCCACCGGCCGGAATGGTTCCGAATGGAAAACCAATCACCGTGCCGCGCAACCAAGCCGGCCAGGAGCGGCGCCATTCGGTCTTGGTCATGTGCACGCGGTTCATTTTGTTGAGGCTGCTGACCGCTTTGCCTTCGTACAGCGCGTTGTAAAGCGCCTCACCCACGGCAAACAGGCCCACCGCCACAAGCACCACCTCCACGCCATCGAGCAACTCGATCACGTTGCCGGTGTAGCGCACCTGGCCGGTGATCTGGTCCATGCCCACCAAGCCCAGGGCCAGGCCCACAAACAAGGCGGTAATGCCCCGCAGCGTGCTGTTGCCCAGCACCGCCGATACCGTGGTAAACGCCAGCAGCATCAGGCAAAAATACTCGGGCGGCCCGAGCTTGACGGCAAATTCAGCCAACACCGGTGCAAACAAGGTCACTAGCACCGTGGCAATGCTGCCCGCCACAAAAGAGCCGATGGCCGAGGTGGCCAAGGCTGCACCGGCGCGGCCATTCTTGGCCATTTTGAAGCCTTCCAACGCCGTCACCATGGTGCCGGTTTCCCCTGGGGTGTTGAGCAAAATAGACGTGGTGGAGCCCCCGTACATGGCCCCGTAGTAAATGCCTGCAAAAAAGATCATGGAGGAGGTGGGCTCCACCTGCCCCGTGATGGGCAGCAGCATGGCCACCGTGACCGCAGGCCCCAGCCCGGGCAACACGCCAATAGCGGTACCCAAAACGCACCCCACAAACGCCCACATCAAGTTGATGGGGGTGGCTGCGGTGGCAAACCCACCCAGCAGCAACGACCAAATATTTGAATCCATGACAATGCCTTCGGAGCGGTTTCAGAGCCAACCGGTACCGGTCAATCCCGGCAAGTTCACAGCCAACACTTGGGTAAACAACCAATACACCGGTGCCGCAATAGCCACACCTGTCAGCAGGTCAGTCGCCATCAGCTGCAACGGGGTGCTTTTGGCCTCGGCCAAACGCAGGCCGCGCACCGCCAGGGCATAACACAGCGCACAGCTGATGATGAACCCCACACGTTCGATCAACGAGGCGTTGAGCAAAACGCCCGCGGCCATCCACACAAACGGCATCCAATCGCCAGTTGCGCCGCCCGAAGGCTCTTCCACGTTCTGAAAACCGCCGGTTGCCACTTGCCACAACAGCAGCACGCCGCACACCGCCAACACAGCCGCCACCAGCCAAGGCAAAAAGTCAGGGCCCACACCGGTGTAACCCGCCTCGGAGGGTATGGCCGCAGCGCCCCAGGCCAGCACACCGGCCAGCGCCAGCACACCGGCGCCTATGGCTGCCTGCAACGGTTTTGAACGGGAAGAGTTGTCCATCAGAGCACCTGCGCTTTAAACCATGCCCGACTTGACCATGATGGCGCGCAAGCTGGCGAAATCGCGGTCCACAAATTCGTCAAAAGCTTTGCCGGTGAGCAACGCAGGGGCCCAATTGTTTTTGACCAGGGCCTCTTGCCATGCCTTGCTCTTGGTGGCTTTCACAATCTTGTCGGTCAATTCAGCACGCTGGGCGGGTGTGATGCCGGCCGCGCCATACACGCCGCGCCAGTTGCCAATCACCACGTCCAGGCCCTGCTCTTTCATGGTGGGAATGGCCAAGCCAGGCAGGCGTTGCTCTGAGGTGACAGCAATCGCACGCATCTTGCCGCTTTCGATGTAGGGCTGAAATTCGCTGTAGCCGCTGCCACCCACCGACACGTTGTTGCCCAAAATAGCCGCCACCGCCTCACCGCCCCCCCGGAACGCCACATAGTTCAGTTTGGTCACGTCAACGCTCAGGTTGCGCGCCATCATGGCTGCCGCAATGTGTTCGGTGGAACCACGCGAACCGCCGCCAAACTTGACGCTGCCCGGGTCCTTCTTGAGCGCTTCTGCCACATCTTTCATGGACTTGAAGGGCGATTCGGCCGGCACCACAAACACGTTGTACTCGCTGGTCAAACGCGCAATCGGGGTGACTTGGGTTACCGACACCGGGGGCTTGCCGGTGATGATGCCGCCCAGCATCACAGCGCCCATCACCATGATGGCGTTGGGGTCGCCTTTGCTGGCGTTGTAAAACTGTGCCAGGCCGATGGCGCCTGCGGCACCGCCTTTGTTGTCGTAAGCCACCGACGCAGCAACGCCCGCGTCTTGCAAGGCCTTGCCCAATGCGCGGCCAGTGCTGTCCCAACCGCCACCGGGGTTGGCGGGAATCATCATTTTAAAATTGGTGTTGGCCCAAGCGGCAAAAGGCATACCGCCTACCGCAGCGGTTGCGGCTGTTGCAGCCAAGGACCTCAAAAAAGTATCGCGACGCATGGGTTGTCTCCTAAAGTATTGATAACGGGGGCCATGGTGGCGTTTGAGCCTGTCAATTGGCTGTCCAAGGCGTTGGTATTTACCCTAGGGTGCTTGCGGCAAGTGCTGTGCCACAGTGCGGGCTCACCATGAAACTACTGCTTGTTGAAGACAACCCGGCCATGCAAACCAGCCTGCAACGCGCGCTGGGGCGGCGGGGCATGCAGGTGCATTTGTGCAGCGACGGCCTTCAAGCCCTGGCGCAATGGCAACAAGTGCAGCCCGACGCGGTGCTGCTGGACCTGACCTTGCCCGGCTGCGATGGCTTGGAAGTGTTGGCCCAGGGCCGCCAAAAAGGCTTGCGAACCCCGGTCATCATCCTCACAGCGCGCGGCACCGTGGGCGACCGGATTTTGGGCTTGAACACCGGCGCCGACGACTACCTGGCCAAGCCCTTCGACCTGGACGAGCTTGAAGCCCGCTTGCACGCACTGGTGCGGCGTACCACTCCCAGTGCGTCTGACACGGCTGCCCTGGCAGCCCCCCCCAAACCCAGCTTTTGCGGCATCAGCGAAGACCCGCACAGCGGCGCTCTGTACCACTTGGGGCAGGTGCTGGAGCTGCCACCCCGAGAGGCTGCCCTGCTGCGGGCCTTGCTGGTGCGCCCGGGGCATGCCATGTCCAAAGAGCGTTTGTTCGAATGCGTGTTCCCCAACGCCACCGAAATCCAGTACGAAGCCATTGAAGTGGTGGTGTACCGCTTGCGCAAAAAAATCGCGCACACCGGGGCCCAATTGGTCACCTTGCGGGGGCTGGGTTACTTGATCCGCGCCGCTGCATGAACAGTTCACCTTCCAGGCGCTGGTTGCGTGCCCCCGCGTCGCTGCGCGCGCGCCTGCTGTGGGGTATTTTGATGCCCATGGTGGTGGTGTTGTCCGTCAATGCAGGGGTGCTGTACCTGCAGGCCCTGAATGCGGCCGACACCGCTTACGACCGCACCCTGCTGGCCACCGCCAAGTCCATTGGCGAACAATTGAGCGTCCACAGCACCCAGGGGGTTGACGGTTCAACGCAGTTGCAAGTGCAAAGTTCCATGCCCTATTCGGCGTTGGAGCCGTTCGAGGCCGACAACCGCAGCCGCATGTACTACCGGGTCATTGGGTTTCAGGGTGAAACCGTTTCGGGTTTCAGCAACATGCCCGTTTGGAACGGTCGTATTCCACAGCGCACCGTGTACGCAGCCTTGGTGGACTTTTACGACGACCAATACCAAGGCGTGCCGGTGCGGGTGGCCGTTTTGCTGCAACCCGTGGCGGGCCCCGAGGGGCAAGGCATGGCCACCATCCAGGTGGCCGAAACCCTGGAACTGCGCGAATCGCTGGCCCGCCAAATGTTGATTGACACCCTGTGGCGGCAAACCGCCTTGATTGCATTGATCGCGGCGGTGGTGGTGGTGGTGGTGCAGCACGCCACTCGGCCGGTTCGCCAGCTCAGCGCCTCTTTGGCGCAGCGGCCCGAAACCGAACTCAGCCCCCTGCACGCACCCGACGCCCCGCAAGAACTCAAACCCCTGCTCGAAGCCACCAACCAACACATGGCCCGCCTGTCGCAGCTGCTGGAACACCAAAAGCGCTTTGTGCGCGACAGCTCGCACCAACTGCGCACCCCACTGGCCGTGCTCAAAACCCAGGTGCAATCGGCCCTGCGCGGCGACCAGCCCCCCATGGACGCACTGCGCGAGATCGGCCACACCGTGGACGGCGCCGCTGAACTGGCCAACCAGATGCTGGCACTGGCCAAGGTGGAACAACTGCGCAACGAGACCGACCTGCCACAGACCGACTGGGCCGAAGCCCTGCGCGCGGTGGCCATCGATGTATCGGCGCTGATTGCCGACAAACAACTCGACTTCGACCTGGAAGCCCCGCCCACCTGGGTACGCGCCCATACCTGGGCGCTGAAAGAACTGGCGCGCAACCTTTTGCACAACGCCATACGGCACACCCCGGTGGGCGGCGATTTGCACATCCACCTTCGCCACCTGCCCGGCACCGACGGCCCACCCGCCTGGGCCGAACTGCGCGTGCGCGACAGCGGGCCCGGCCTG
>JBDKEX010000214.1:0-4016 GCA_039798985.1 Pseudomonadota bacterium
CCGCCGCCGCAAGCGGCCAGGGCTGCGGCAAGGCCGCTGATGGCCAAGAAACGGATGGATTTTTTCATGTTCACTCCTTTGGGGTTAATGGGACAAGGCAAATTGAAAATACGGCACGGCCACGGTGTGTTCTTTGCCCATCATTTCCAACAAAACAATGACCCGCTCTTGCTCGGTCATTTTGACGAGTGCGTTGAGGCCAGACAGCGGGCCTGAGGCGATTTTGACGGATTGACCCACCTGTATGCCAAGCAGATCGACGGGGCCGCGTAGTTGCTGTTCATCGACCCAGCGGGCGATTTGAACCAGCTTGTGATGAGGCAGAGCAGCAGGTTCATGCCCAAACTTGACCATGTTGCACACACCGCGCGTTGAGCGTGCGGGTGCAATGGATTGTTGGTGGTGTGCTGGCCTGAAGAAAACGTAGCGCGGGAACAAGGCGCCCTGGGTAAGGCCCAAGTCGGACCCGCTTGAGGGGCCCCGCGCCAATTTTTTGACGCACGGAAGCCACGCTTCGTACCCTTGTACGCGCAGATTCTCTAATGCTATTGATTCGCTTTTGGGTTTGGTGTAAACCAAAAACCAGGGCGCCGTACTGACGCCGAAATGCGCACTTTCGCCATAGATGGCTGACATCTTTTTCCTCCCTCAACTAACTCTTTTTTTGTCATTCTAGAGCAAATTGAAGGAGGAAGTAAACGATGCGAAAAAATATTACATGGTGTCAATAAAGCTGCGCAGCTTGTCTGAGCGGCTGGGGTGCTTGAGCTTGCGCACCGCCTTGCTTTCGATTTGGCGGATGCGTTCGCGGGTCACGTCGAACTGCTTGCCCACTTCTTCCAGGGTGTGGTCGGTGGACATTTCGATGCCAAAGCGCATGCGCAGCACCTTGGCTTCGCGCGGGGTGAGCGTGTCCAGAATTTCTTTGACCACATCGCGCAAACCGGCCTGCATGGCCGCGTCCATGGGCGCGGTGTTGGCGCTGTCTTCAATAAAGTCGCCCAGGTGCGAATCGTCGTCGTCGCCGATGGGAGTTTCCATCGAGATCGGCTCTTTCGCGATCTTCATGATCTTGCGGATCTTGTCCTCGGGCATTTCCATTTTCTCGGCCAGGAGGCCGGCGTCGGGCTCGAAACCGTGCTCCTGCAGGTGCTGGCGGCTGATGCGGTTCATCTTGTTGATGGTTTCGATCATGTGCACCGGAATGCGGATGGTGCGTGCCTGGTCTGCAATGGAGCGGGTGATGGCCTGGCGGATCCACCAAGTGGCGTAGGTGGAGAACTTGTAGCCACGGCGGTATTCGAACTTGTCCACCGCCTTCATGAGGCCGATGTTGCCTTCCTGGATCAAATCGAGGAACTGCAGGCCGCGGTTGGTGTATTTTTTGGCAATCGAAATAACCAGGCGCAGGTTGGCCTCGATCATTTCTTTTTTGGCGTCGCGCGACATGCGTTCGCCTTCGTTCATGCGCTTGTGGATGGCCTTGAGCTGCTCCAGCGGCACCACCACATTGGCCTGCAAGTCAATGAGCTGTTGTTGCAGTTCTTGAATGGGCGGGATGTGGCGGCCCATGGTCGCGCTCCATGCCTTGCCCGCGTTGGCTTGTTTGACCACCCAGTCGCGGTTGAGCAGGTTGGGCGGGAAGTCCTTGACAAAGGTTTCCTGCGGCATGCGGCATTTGTCCACAATGATGCGGCGCAGTTCGCGTTCTTTTTTGCGGACGCCGTCTACCTGCTGGCGCACGGTGTCGCACAGCTTTTCAATGGCCTTGGCCGTGAAGCGTATGGTCATCAGGCGCTCGGTTAGGGCCTGTTGCGCTTTGTTGTAGTGGGGCGTGCCGTGGCCTTCTTTGTCGTAAACCTTGTGCAGCTTTTCAAACAGCTCGCGCATGGTGTCAAAGCGGCTCAAGGCCTCGCGTTTGAGCTCTTCCATTTTGCGGGTGAGCGCTTTGGAGCCGCCTTTGCCGTCGTCGTCGTCGGCTTCGTCGTAGTCGTCAAAGTCCTCTTCGGCCACGTAGTCGTCAGCTTCGTTGGAGTCTGCAAAACCATCAACAATGGTGGAAATAACCGCTGCGCCTGAGCGAATTTCTTCGGCCATGGCCAAGATTTCGTTGATGGTGGCGGGCGACTCGGAGATCGCGGCCATCATCTCGTTCAAGCCGCCTTCAATGCGCTTGGCGATTTCGATTTCGCCTTCGCGGGTGAGCAGCTCCACGGTGCCCATTTCGCGCATGTACATGCGGACCGGGTCGGTGGTTCGGCCAAATTCGCTGTCAACCGTTGAAAGGGCGGCTTCGGCTTCTTCTTCGGCTTCTTCTTCGGTGGCGGCGGTGGGGCCGGTGTTGCTGAGCAACAGGGTTTCAGCGTCGGGCGTTTGTTCGTACACCGCCACGCCCATGTCGTTCAGCAACGACACCACCACTTCCAGTGTTTCTTGCTCCACCAGTTTGTCGGGCAGGTGGTCGTTGATTTCGCCGTGGGTGAGGTAGCCGCGGGTTTTGCCCAGTTTGATCAGGGTCTTGAGGCGCTCGCGGCGCATTTTGGCTTCTTCTTCGGTGAGGACCGTGTCGTCCAAGCCAAATTCTTTCATCAAGGCGCGTTCTTTGGCCTTGCTGATTTTCATGCGCAGGGGTTTGACCTTTTCGGTCGGCTCTGCGGATTGGGCCTCGGTGGCTTCGGGCTCTTCGGCCAAATCCTCTTCAATGTCGCTCAAGTCGGCATCGTCAAAACTGGCGGCGGGTTTGGCTTCGGCAGGTTTGCTTTTGCGGCCCCTTTTGGCAGCAGGCTTGGCGGCAGCTTCTGCAACCACTGCAACCGCAGCCGCTTCTGCTGCCTTGGCTTTGGTTTTTTTCTTGGGGGCTTCGGCCTCAAGGGATACGGCGATCACTTCGGCGCTCTCGGGGGCAGCCTGGGCTTTGGTTTTGGTGGATTTGGCAGCGGCTTTGGTGGCCATGGGGGTCCTCGGGGTTCTTAACAGGGGGCTGGGCGCACCCAGGGCAGATGGGGGCGCAGCAAAAACCTGCAAGCTTGGAGGGCGAACATTTGGTGTGCAACCCTTGCGGTGTGTGCCCAGTGGGGCAGTGGCCAAAGGGGGAAAGCCCCGGAACCCCGTGTGGGGCAGACCTGTACCGGAGGTGTTGCTGTCGCGCTTGCGTTAGCGCAACATTATACAAGTTGCTGCGGTTTTTGGGCCGATATTGAGCCAATCAGGCGTCTTCCTCCAGTTTTTTGCGTTGCATTTGCAGTTCGCGGTAGCGTTGCAGCGCGCTGGGGTCGTTGGCGCTGTCGCCAATGAGCAGGGTTTCGCGCATTTTCAGGTCTTCGATGTGCAGGCGGCGCATCAGCTCGCGCAGTTCGCGGCGCAGCTCTGGTTCGGTGGGGGTGGCGTTTTCGGCTGTTTCCAGCACCAACGCCCCTTCGTTCAAAGCCACGGCCAAGGCTTCGAAGGGCTGGCCCCGCATGGCCTCGCGCAGGGCGGCCCAGGGTTGGGGGCCATGCTCGTGCCACTGGCTTTCCAGCCAGGCAAACAGGGGGCCGTGGGGTTCGGGCAAGTGCCCCAGCAATGGGTGGTCGTTGGCGGCGAGCCAGTCCCACGCCGTGGGTTGCGCCATGACGATGCGCGCCACGATGTCGGGCCTGCCCAACAGGCCCCGGGCCAAATGCTGGGCTTTGAATGCACCGCGCCTGCCCGCAACAAAACTTTTTTTGGGGTAGGGGTTGCTGGGTGCCGCAGCTGGGGGGGTGTAGGTGTTTGCGGCTGATTCGGTACCGTTGCTTTGACCGGTTTTACCGGTGCGCTGCCCACGTTTGCCTGTGCTTTGCCAAAGTTGGTCCAGCTCCCGTGGGTCCAGGGCAATGTGTTCGGCCAAATCACCGAGCAATTGGCGTTTGAGGGCGCCATCGGGCATGCTGGTCCACAAGGGTTGGGCTTGGCTGGCCAGTTTGGCGCGGCCTTCTGCCGTTTCTAGGTCGCAGTCGGCGCTGGCAGCCTCTACCAAAAACCGGCTCAAAGGCGTG
>JBDKEX010000215.1:0-3458 GCA_039798985.1 Pseudomonadota bacterium
GGTTGTTGATCACCCCCCTGCTGGGTCAGCTCAAACACAACGAGCAGTTGGCCTTGGTAAGCCCACCTTTTGTTCCGAATGCCGCTGCATTGAACACGCTGGGTCTCGCACCCGACAGAACCTGGTCGGTTCACGCCCAGAGTGTGGCGCATCGCTTGTGGGCGGCCGAACAACTTTTGCGCTGCGAAGCAGTGGGCATGGTTCTGCTGTGGTTGCCCCAAGCCACCGCCACCGGTTTGCGCCGGCTGCAAGCCGCAGCACAAACCCAACGGCCAGGCGGCCAACGAGCACCCTGGGCCTTTGTGATGCGGCCCTGGGCAGCAGCGCCAGACCCCTCCCCGGCACCACTGAGGGTGCAGATCCAAAGCATGGGAGCAAAAGGCCTGCGTTTGAACCTGCTCAAAAGACGAGGCCCGCCCCTGCTGCACCCGATCGATTGGCCTCTCAGCCATCCCGTGGCTTCCATCCTATCGCTACACCCCACCTACCATCATGTTTTGGATCGCGCTCGGGTCAGAACCCTCACCCCAAACACCGAACACCTGGTGGGCCCTTGAATTCACGCCCCGTGTTTGTTGGCTCGACGGCTGCTTGCTGCTGGAAGCCGAGGCCAGCCTCCGCCTGTTCGGGGGGGCATCAGCATTGCGGCAAAGGGTTCAACGTGCGGCAAAAGCGCATGGCTGGACAAGCTTGGCCACAGCGCCGTCAGCGCGTGGCGCGTGGGCACTGCTTCAAGGCCCCAACAACGGTGGCCATGCCACTGCAAGCACTTTGGCTGCCCAGTTGGATGCCTTGCCCATGCATTGCCTCATGGAGGCCCGCCCTCATCAAGCCACCTTGTCTGGAATGGGTTGCCAGACCCTGGGGCAATTGCGGCGGCTGCCAAGGCAGGGGCTGGTGCAACGCTTTGGGGCTGCATTGCAGCAGGCTTTGGACCAAGCCTACGGCCACCAGGTTGAAAGTTTTCACTGGATCAGCCTGCCCGATTCTTTCGACTTGACACATGAATTGCCCGGCCGTGTGGACGCAGCACCCGATTTGATGCCCGTGGTTGCCCTGCTTTTGAAACATTTGGAAACCTGGCTTCAGGCCCGCCAGGCAGGCGCCACCCAACTGACGCTGACCTGCCTGCATGACTCCTTACGGCGTGGCGAGTGCGAGCCGCAAACCCTTGAACTGCAAACTGCCCAACCCACGCGCAATCGGGCACACTGGAGCCGGTTGTTTCAAGAAAAACTGGCCCTGACTGCGCTGGTTGCGCCCGCTGTGGGGCTGAGGCTTTGTGTGCAAAACACCCTGCCGCTGCCCACCACAAGCTGCAGCTGGCTGCCAGACCCCCATCAAGCAGGCACCTACCTGACCCACTGCATGGAACGCTTGGCGGCCAGGCTCGGTGCCGAAAACATTCAGCAGCCGCACCGCCACGCCAGCCACTGCATGGAAACCATGCAGCAGTGGCGCTCCGGCGGCACGCCCCCCAAACCCTGGGCAACACCGGGCCATGTGGCCTTGCAACCCCCTTGGCTGCTGCCAGAGCCCCTGGCCCTGACCGTGACACACGATCGCCCGCATTACCAAGGGGCACTGAGCTTGCTGACACGGCCTTGGCGGCTCGAATCCGACTGGTGGAACACAGCCGTTCAGCGCGATTACTTTGTGGCCGAGAGCCCACGCGCGGGTCTGGTATGCGTTTACCGGGAACACACAAGGCACCACCCCGTGGCCAAACCAGGCTCGTGGTTTCTACAAGGCTTTTATGGCTGACGCCCAACTCCCAGGGTATGCGGAGCTGCACGCACTGAGCCACTTCAGCTTTCAACGGGGTGCCTCCAGCCCCGCTGAATTGGTGGAACGCGCGCACGATCTGGGCTACCAGGCGCTGGCCATCACCGACGCTTGCTCTATGGCGGGAGCGGTGCGCGCCCATCAAGCAGCCCAAGCACGTGGGCTGCACCTGCTGCTTGGGGTTGAGGTCCGGGTGGCCACACCCTCGATTGGGGGCGGCTTCACACTGGTGCTGCTGGCCCGCAACCGGGGAGCCTATGGCCGATTGTGTGAACGCATCACCGCCTGGCGCAGCCACGGCTTGCAAACTGCCCAGCGCAACACCCCCCATTCCCTGGACGAATTGCCCTGCCACACCGACTGGCACGACCCCCAGGACTGGCCCGAATCGCCTCTGTGTTGGGCCGACATGCTGGCCCTGCTGGTGCCCTGGCGGCATCTCAACCATTGCACCCACCCTTTGGGCACCCCGCCTGAGCAGACGTCGGCCCATCTGGAATGGGTGCGCACCAGGTTCCCGGGGCGCACCTGGCTGGCGGTAGAACTGCAAGACCATTGGGACGATGCCACCTGGTTGCAGCAGATGCAAGGCTTGGGCCGGTCTCAAGGCGTGCCGCTGGTGGCTGCAGGCAACGTGCACATGCATGTGCGCTCACGCAAACCGCTTCAGGACGTGATGACGGCCATACGCTTGGGCCGCCCGGTGCAAGAATGCGGTTTTGCCCTGCAGGCCAATGCGCAATGCCACCTTCGCGCCCGCAGCCGGCTGGCCCAAATCTACCCAGCCGCCTTGCTGGAAGAAAGCGTGCGGGTGGCCCAACTGTGCAGCTTCAGTCTGGCCGAACTGCGCTACGAATACCCCCAGGAAGTGGTCCCTGCCCATCACACAGCCAGCAGCTATTTGGCTGAACAAGTCTGGGCCGGTGCGCACCGGCGTTACCCCAGGGGAATACCCGAAGGCGTGATCCAGCAACTGAACAAGGAACTGGCCCTGATCGCAGAGCTGGCCTACGAAAAATACTTCCTCACGGTTTACGACATTGTTGTTTATGCACGCAGCCAAAACATACTGTGCCAAGGCCGGGGCTCGGCGGCCAACTCGGCGGTTTGCTATTGCTTGGGCATCACAGAAGTGGACCCCGCCCGTGGCAATAATCTGTTTGAACGGTTCATAAGCCGGGAACGGCACGAACCGCCCGACATCGATGTGGACTTTGAACACCAACGCCGCGAAGATGTGATCCAGTACCTGTACCAGAAATTCGGAAGGCACCGTGCCGCACTGGCGGCTGCAGTCAACACCTACCACCCGCGCAGCGCCATTCGGGACGTGGGAAAAGCGCTCGGTTTTGCCCCCGAAGTGATAGACACTTTGGCCAAAAATCACCAATGGTGGGATGGTGAACAGCTGCAAACCACCTGCTTCGAACAGCTGGGCTTGGCCCCCCACAGCCGACAGGTTCAACTCCTCCTGGATCTGACCCAGCAACTCATCGGTTTTCCCCGCCACCTCTCGCAACACAGCGGCGGCTTTGTGCTGACCGGCGATGCACTCACGCAAACCGTGCCGGTGATTCCTGCAGCCATGGCCGGCCGCACCACCATCGAATGGGACAAAGACGACATTGATGCCCTTGGATTGCTCAAAGTGGATGTTTTGGCCTTGGGCATGC
>JBDKEX010000216.1:0-18415 GCA_039798985.1 Pseudomonadota bacterium
TGCAGCGTGACCATGCGGTTGAACTGACCCGCCATGACCAACTGCGCGGCCTGGTTGCCAAACTGTGTGGCCAACACCCGGTCGAACGGGGTGGGGCTGCCACCGCGTTGAACATGCCCCAGCACCGTGGCCCGCACCTCGCTTTGCAACCGAGTTTGCAGTTCTGCGGCCAGCACATGGGCCACGCCCCCCAACCTAACCGGTTCTGGGCTGCCTTCTATGCGGCGCTCCACCGTCATTTGCCCACCCAGGGGTTTGGCGCCTTCGCCCACGCAAACCACTGTAAAACGTTGGTGCAGTTCGCGCTCGCGGCACACTTGCGCCACCCATTCAATGTCGTAATCGATTTCTGGAAGCAGGATCACGTCGGCTGCACCGGCCAAACCGGCTTCCAAGGCAATCCAGCCCGCGTAGCGGCCCATGGTTTCCACCACCATCACACGGCTGTGGCTTTGGCCTGTGGTTTGTATGCGTTCCAGGGCGTCGGTCACGGTTGCCACGGCGGTGTCAAAACCAAAACTGCGCTCACATCCGGCAATGTCGTTGTCGATGGTTTTGGGCACCCCCACCACCGGCAGACCCTGCACCGCCAGTTCGTGGGCAATTTCCATGGTGCCGTCGCCGCCTATCACCACCAGCGCTTCCAGCCCCAATTGGCGCGCGTTTTGCAGCGTTCGCTCCAGCAAGGCTGGACGGCCCAGGGGGTTGGCGCGGTTGCTGGTGCCCAGTATGGTGCCGCCCTGCATCAATATGCCGCTCACTTGCGACCAGTCCAGCGTTTGGGTCAGGGGCTCGGGGGCCATGAGGCCGGCAAACCCGTCTCGTATGCCTATGACTTCGGCTTGGCACTGCCGCATGAGGGATTTGGCCACCGCGCGTATCACCGCGTTGAGTCCGGGGCAGTCGCCGCCGCCAGTGAGTATGCCGATGCGCATGCTGGTATTCCTTCTGAAGGTTCGGTTCAGGGGGGCGAGTTGCGTGGCCAAAGTGCCCAAAGCTTCAAGGGTTGTTTGAGTTGAGCAGCTTGGTTGTAAGCGTTGGCGCCCCAGCCGGTGAAATAATCGGCCCGAACCGCGCCTATGATGGCACTGCCCGTGTCTTGTGCCAATACCAGTCGGCTGATTTGTGTGGCCGGGCCGGTGCTGTGCAGCCACACCGGTGTGCCGTAGGGGATGCTCTCGCGGTCCACGGCAATCGACCTGCCCGGCGTGAGGGGCACACCTTGCGCCCCTTTGGGCCCGAATTGCGCGTCCAGCTCGCTCAAGGGTTCTTCGCGGAAAAACACATAGCGGGGGTTGCTCCAAAGCATTTCGTCCAGGCGCTGGGGGTTTTGTTGTGCCCAGGCGCGTATGGCCTCCCACGAGCCTTCGCGTATCAACCCCCGGTCCAGCAACCACCGGCCCACGCTTTGGTAGGGGTGCCCGTTGTTTCCGGCGTAGGCCAGGCGCACCGTGCGCTGGGAGCCATCGGGTTCTTGCACCGTCAAGCGACCGGACCCCTGTATTTGCAACAGCAAAACGTCTATGGGGTCTTGCAGCCAGGCAATGGCTTGCCCGGCCAGGGCCTGTTGCGCCTCGGGGCGGGTGTGTATGTCTTGGCGGCTGAACCAGGGGGTGCTGTTGCCGGTTGCGCGCCAGCTGGCAGGTAAACGGTAAACCGGCACAGCGTGGCTGGCGGTGCGTTGGCGGCTGGCTGGCAACATGGGCTCGAAATAACCCGTCAGAAGCCCGGTGGTTTGCCCTTCCGGGGTTTGTATTTGGTAGGGTTGCAGGCGTTCCATCAGCCAGTTGTGCTGGTCTTGAGCCGTGCCGAGCGTGAGCCGACGCGCCTCGCCACACAGACCGCCCATTGCCGGTGCAGGGCGTTCGCAACCCCGCAACCATGCGTTCCACGCCTCGTGCAGCGCGTCGGTTCCCCAGCCGGGGAGTTCGCGCCAGCGCACCGGTACCCAAAGGCTTTTGCCACGTTGCAAGGGGGTGGGCAGGGGCTGCGCATCGGCCCAGCGCCAGGCCGCCGAGGTTTCAGGCGTTATGGCCAAGGGCTCTGGGGCGTTGGGCTGCAGCACGGGGGTGTTTTGGGTGCTTGCGGCGACGCCAGGTGTGCTTTCAGGGGCGGGGGCTTGCGGCGGCGGTGCAGCGCAGGACACCAGCAACCCTACAATGGCGGCCACCGCGGGACCACCCACGGCTCGCTGGGGAACCTTCATGACCTTGTTGTTGCTGGAGGCGCTGGGCGCCTTCTTGTTGTTCATTTTTATTGTGTGGTGGACGATGTTTGCAGGGCGCAAGAACGGCGAATTGCCAGACGATTTGAAGCGTGACCGCCCGCCAGAGGGCGCACCAGACGACTCGCCGCAGCCTGGCAAAAAGGGCCAACAACCTTGAGTGCTTTCACAGGTCAGCCAACACTTTCACCAATTCCACGGCCGACTTGACGTTCATTTTGTCGAACACACGGGAGCGGTGCACCTCCACCGTTCGAACACTGATTTGAAGTTCATCGGCCACCAGTTTGTTGGGCAAGCCGGTCGCCACCAAGCGCATCACGGCCTGTTCACGCTCGGTCAGTGCGTTCAGCCGGTCTTGCAAGTCCCGGCGGTGTTGGCGCTGGGCCAACACGGCAGCAGATTGGGCCAGCGCTTGCTCCACGCGGTCCACCAGGGCGTTGTCTGAAAACGGTTTTTCGCAAAAGTCGAACGCCCCTCGCTTGACCGCGTCCACGGCGGTGGCCACATCGGCGTGCCCCGACAAAAATATCACCGGCAAGCAGGCAAACCAGGGCAGCTGAAGCAGGTGTTCGAACAGGGCCAGCCCACTCATGCCCGGCATGCGAACATCGAGCAACAAGCAGCTGGGATGTTTGGGTTCGGTTCTCCAGGTTTGAACATCGGCCCAAAACTGGTCGGCACTGGTGTGGGGTTCGCTTACCAGCCGCCGGGTGCGCAACAGCCACCCGAGCGCATCGCGCACGCTGGCGTCGTCGTCGATGATGAACACGCGCGAATAGGGGTCCAGAGGCTGCGTCATGGTGTGTGCATCATAGGCCGATCAACCGGCCGTGGGCAGCGTGAACCGGAACACCGTGCCCCGCGGCACGGCTTGCTCGTGCGCCAGCACGCCACCGTGCTGTTCGATGACGGTGCGGCACAAGTTGAGCCCCAGCCCCATGCCCTCGGCTTTGGTGGTGAAAAAAGGGGTGAACAGGCGTTCGATCACTTCTGGGCTCAGGCCTTGGCCGTGGTCCGTGACCGAAAACTCCACCCAGGTGCGGCCGCTGTTGGCCAGGGCGGGCAGGCGGGCCTGCAGCGTCAATTGCCGCAAGCCGGAGTCACTGGGGGGGTCGTTCAGGGGCATGGCCTGCATGGCATTTCGAGCCAGGTTCAACAGCACTTGCTCCACCATGGTGCTGTCGCACCAGACCGGCGGAACGCCGGGCGCCGCTTCCAGCCGGAGGTCGATGTTGAGTTTGCGGGCCTGCAATTGCAGCAAAGGCGTTACGGCGTCGAACAGGGTTTGCGGCGGCACGGCCTGGCGGGCGTGTTCGCGCCGGCGCACCAGATCCGACACGCTTTTGATGACCTTGCCAGCCCGCTCGGCCTGGGTTTTCATGCGGCCTACGGCCTCTGCAATGTCAGAACGCAGGGGTTCGGGAAGGTTGTGCGAGGTTTGCGCCTCCTGCATCAGGTTGGAAATGCCGCTGGCATAACTGGCAATGGCTGCCAGCGGCTGGTTGAGCTCGTGCCCTATGAGCGAGGCCATTTCGCCAGCCATGGCCAAGCGTGCTGTGGCCTGCAGGCGTTCTTGCGAGGCCCGCGACATCTCTTCCACCCGCCGCTGCTCGGTCATGTCAAGAATTGCACTCATCCAACCGGTTTGTACCCCCCGCGCATCGATCAATGGGGCTTCAATGATCAGCACCGGAAACCGGGTGCCGTCACTGCGCTGGAACACCGACTCCCACCCTTCGCGCGGCAAACCTTGGCCCGCAAGGCGCACCGCCTGGCGTTGCTGGTATTCGTTGACAAGTTCCGGGGGCCACCACAGGGCGGGCAGGCCCGTGCCCACGAGTTGTTCGGCGCTGAACCCCACCATTTGGCAAAACGCGGGGTTGACGTAGGTCACGCGGCCTTCCATGTCGCGTGCCCGAAGGCCGGTGACCAAGGAGTCCTCCATGGCTTTGCGAAACGCCAGGGCGTCGGCCAGGCGGCCCTCGGCGCGCAGGCGCTTGCCAATGTCCCGGGCAAAAAGGCCCAGCACCGCCAACAGCGCCAACGACAATGTGCCCACCGTGACGGTGAGTATGTGGGGCAGCCACCCGCCGAACTCCCGGGCCCGTTCCACCCGCAACATAAACGCTGCGCCGGGCAAATCGACCAGTTGTTGCGACATCATGGTGCCGGTGCCGTTGTGCACAACGCCCACAATGCTCAACCGTGTTCCGTCGGATTCCGTGATGGCCAGGCTGGTGCCGCGCCGCAAGTCGGTTCCCACCAGTTCCGACAACACCCCCGCCAAGCTGTACGTGACGATGAGGTAGCCTTTTGCTTCGCCATCACGCACCACCGGCAGGCACATCTCCATCAATTCCAGCCCCACCCCTTGGGCCATGGGCCAAAAGTAGCTGGGGGCATAAGCGTGGCCGCTGGCGCGCTGGGCGTTCAGGCAGGCTTGGCGAACGTCGGGCAGGGCCTGTTGGCGTGGCATGGCGGCGAACAACGCCGGGTGGTAGGGGCTGACACGCTGCGCCAGCACCTGCAGGTCGCCGTTGCGCCACTCCATCTGAACCATCTCGCGGTGCAGGGCCAACGTTTCGTCTGCCCCCAACTCCCAGGTGAGGGAGTTGGTTTGCTTGTTGTGCAGGGCCAGCAAGTTCTGCACGTTGCGCAGCAGGCCGTTGCGAACTTCGCTGTTGATGTTGCTGGTGGTTTGCTCCAAACGGCTCTGGGCCAGGTTGTCTTCATACTCCCGGGCAAGAAACACCAAGGCGCTGAGCAGCAAGATCACCAAAAAAAACAGCAGGCTCCACAGCGCCCAGCGCTTTGGCAGCCAGGGGCCTGCGCGGGTTTGGCTCACAGGCGACGGTGTTGAAGCGCCGGGAGTTGGTTCCGCACCGCGGCCAGGTGGCTGAAGTCCAAGTCGCACACCACCACCCCAGCCCCCAGGGTGTGTTGGCCCAGCACCGTGCCCCAAGGGTCTATGACCATGCTTTGGCCCCAAGTTTGCCGGCCATTTTCGTGGGTGCCACCTTGTGCGCTGGCTATCACATAGGCTTGGTTTTCAATGGCCCGGGCGCGCAACAACACCTCCCAGTGGGCCTGCCCTGTGGTGTGGGTAAAAGCCGCAGGCACCAGCAGAATGTCGGCGCCCAGTTGGCGGTACAGCTCGGGGAAGCGAAGGTCGTAGCACACGCTCATGCCCACGTTCCAGCTGTGGTTCTGGCGGTCGGTCAGCGTAAAGCGAACCGGGGCGTTGCCAGCCGCCAGCACAGTCGCCTCGTCGTAGCGCTCGCGGCCATTGTCAAACCGGAACAGGTGGATTTTGTCGTACCTGGCCACCGCCTGGCCCTTGGGGTTGTAAGCCACCGAGGCATTGGCAGCGTGGGCAGGGTCGTCTGTGGCCATGGGCAAGGTGCCGCCCACGATCCACAAGCCCAACTCGCGGGCGGTATCGGCCAAAAAATCTTGTACCGTGCCCAGGCCCGGGGTTTCTTGAATCACCAGTTTGTCGCGGTCGGTGCGGCCCATGAAACAAAAATATTCGGGCAATACCGCCAATTCGGCACCGGCCGCCGCCGCTTGATCCAGCAGGGTGTGGGCTTGCGCCAGGTTCTGATCCAAGCTGGTACCCGAGACCATTTGTATGGCGGCAACTTTCATGATGTGGCTCCTTGATATGGCGGCGCTGTTTGTGTGCTCAATGCCATTGTCCCGATTTTTGGGTCAGGGTGCGCTCCACGGCGTGCATTTTCTGGCGGCAACCCCGTGCCCATGGCGGTCAAGGGCGCAGGCGCAAGTGGCATGTTTCATTTCGGGGCACAATGCCCAGCGGTACACAAGCAGCACAGGTCACCCCACCATGACGGTCAGCCACGTTGAAATGTTGGACGCCCCCTCCCAGGCGCTCGCCGACCACTCGCGTTTTGTGCAACGCGTACGGCGCCGTTACGAAGCCGAATTGCCGCTTTTGCCGCCAGGCGCGCCGGTGTGGTCCAGCATGAGGCAAGCGTTTGATGCGCTGCGCGCATCGGGGTTGGAGGTAGGCGCTGCGGTGCGCGTGGTTCGCCAATTGGTGATGGAGCGCCTGGCCGTGCTCGACACCGAACAAGCCGCGCCGCTGGAAGCGATCACGCGTGCGGTCACAGAATTGGCCGAATTTGCCTTGGACGAAGCGCTGCGCCACAGTTTGGCCGAGTTGGACGATTTGCACGGTGCCCCCCAATACGTTGACCCAGGCGTGCCAGCCGCGCATGGCCCTGTTGTCAAGCGGGCCGAGTTGTGGGTGGTGGGCATGGGCAAACTGGGCGCCCGCGAATTGAATGTCTCCAGCGACATTGACCTGATTTATGTTTACGACTTTGACGGCGAAACCGCCGGCAATGCGGGGGGGCGCAACCGCATCACCAACCACGAATACTTTGCCAAGGCCGTCAAGCGCATTTACGCTTTGGTAGGCGAGACCACCGAGCACGGCAATGTGTTTCGGGTCGATTTGATGCTGCGGCCCAACGGCAATTCGGGGCCCCCTGCGGTGTCCTTGGGCGCACTGGAAGAGTATTTTTTGGTGCAAGGGCGCGAGTGGGAACGCTTTGCCTGGTTGAAAAGCCGTGTTGTCGCGCCCAGGTCCGCGGTAGAGAGTGGTTCTGCCCAGGCTTTGCGTGGCGTGGTTTTGCCCTTTGTGTTCCGGCGCTACCTGGACTACAGCGTGTTCGAGTCGTTGCGCGCTTTGCACCAGCAAATCCGCGACCACGCAGCCAAACGGGCCGCAGGGCACCCGGAGCGCGCCCACGACGTCAAACTCTCGCGGGGCGGCATCCGCGAAATTGAATTCACCGTACAGCTTTTGCAAGTGGTGCGGGGGGGGAACTTCCCGGAGCTGCGCCGCCGCCCTACGTTGCAGGCCCTCGAAAGGTTGCAGCAAGCCAACCTGATGCCCCCGGCCACTGCCACCAAGCTGGCGCAGGCCTACGTGTTTTTGCGGCAGGTGGAGCACCGCATACAGTACCTTGACGACCAGCAAACCCACATTCTGCCCACCCGAGATGACGATTTGCTGTGGATTGCCCATAGCATGGGTTTTGCCGCTGCCCCCGCTTTTTTGACGGCCCTGGACACCCACCGCGAGATGGTGGCGCAAGAGTTTGACACCCTGCTCGGAAACCAACAAGGTTGCAAGGGCAAAAATTGCGGCGGCAAAACGCGCAGCGCCGTGGAAAATTTGCAATCGGTGCTGCCCCAGCTGCCCCAACGGTTTGCCGCCAAAGTGTTGGAGTGGAGCGAACACCCGCGCGTGCTGGCCTTGCGCGAAGATGCCCGTGCGCGATTGGCCCGCTTGGTGCAGCGCACCGGTGCTTGGTTGGAAGAAGGCCGCGTCACCGAAGACGCGGTGTTGCGCATGGCCGACTGGATGGAGCCCCTGCTGCGCCGCGAAAGCTACCTGGCCTTGTTGCAGGAGCGCCCCTCGGTGCACGAGCGCCTGTTGCGCATTTTTGGCGCTGCCAAGTGGCCCGCTCGCTACCTGCTCAAACACCCCGGCGTGATTGACGAATTGGCCGGGCGCCAGCTCTACGAAGAGCGTTTCGACCCGGTGCAGTTCGAAGCCGAGCTGGAAGCCCGCAAAAAGTCCCTGGCCTCCACCGGGGAGGACGACGACGAGGAGTTGTTGAACCTGCTGCGCCGTGCCCACCACGCCGAAACCTTCCGCACCTTGGCCCGCGATGTGGAGGGCGTGCTCACGGTGGAGCAGGTGGCCGACGACCTCAGTGCTCTGGCCGACGCCGTCTTGCGCGTGACCGGCCGCTGGTGCTGGGAGCGGTTGAAAAACCGCCACCGCGAGGAACCCCGCCACGCCATCATCGGTTACGGCAAGCTGGGCGGCAAAGAGCTGGGCTACGGCAGCGACTTGGACATTGTGTTCGTGTACGAAGACGACGACGAACGCGCCCCCGAGGTGTACGCCGCCTTCGTGCGCAAGCTCATCAACTGGATGACGGTCAAAACCGGCGAGGGCGATTTGTTCGAAATCGACACCGCGTTGCGGCCCAACGGCAATTCTGGGCTGCTGATCACCACATTCGACGCCTTTGCCAACTACCAACAACAGCGTGGCAGCAACACCGCCTGGACCTGGGAGCACCAGGCCATCACGAGGGCGCGTTTCGTGCTGGGTTTGCCCGAGCTGGAGGCCCAATTCGAAGCGGTGCGTCAATCTGTCATGGCCGCGCCTCGTGATGTGGGTGCCCTGTCGGCCGAAATTCAGGCCATGCGCGACAAAATGCGGGCGGCCCACCCGGTCAAGCCCGGTTTGTTCGATATCAAACACAGCTCTGGCGGCATGATCGATGTCGAGTTCATGGTGCAGTTTCTGGTGCTGTCACGGTCGGCCGCGCACCCTTCGCTGCGGGGCAACGTGGGCAACATTGCCTTGCTGCACCGTGCCGAGGTGGCGGGCTTGTTGCCCCCCGGTTTGGGGCAGGCCACGGCCACGGCTTACCGCGAATGGCGGCACCTGCAACACAGGGCCCGTTTGGACGAAGCGCCCTTGCAAATCGACCCGCAGGCGGTGCAAACCCACATTCAGGCCGTGCAGGCCTTGTGGGCGCATGTGTTTGCCCGCGTCTAAGCTTTTCAGGCGCCCTGGTAAGCCGCGGCCGTGTTGGGCAGGGTGGCCGCCATTTCCTTGCGGAAGCGGTTCAGGTCTTGCACCGTTTTGAAACTGTTCTCCATCAGCAGGCTCATGTTGTGCAAAATCCGGTCCACCACCTTGGTTTCCCAGGCGGCATCGAATTGGATTTGTTCGCTGAGCCAGTGCTCCAACCATTCCGGGTTGGGCAGGCGGCTTTGCACCGTGTCACGCGGGTAGTGCAACTTGCTCACGTGCAGGTTGGTGGGGTGCAAGGCTTGTGCGGTGCGCCGGGCGCTGGCCATCAGCACCCCCACTTTGGCAAACGCCGCCTTGGCTTCGGTGCCAAATTTGCCTATTGCGCGCTTCATGTAACGCAGGTAAGCACCGCCGTGGCGCGCTTCGTCTTGGCTCAGTGTGGTGTAAATCTGCTTGATCACCGGTTCGGTGTGCCATTCGGCGGCGCGGCGGTACCAGTGGTTCAGCCGGATCTCGCCGCAAAAGTGCAGCATCAGTGTTTCCAGCGCCGGTGCGGGGTCGAATTCAAACCGAATCTCGTGCAGTTCTTCTTCGGTGGGCACCAGGTCTGGGCGGAAGCGGCGCAGGTATTCCATCAGCACCAGCGAGTGTTTTTGTTCCTCAAAAAACCAGATCGACATGAACGCCGAAAAATCGCTGTCGTCTCGGTTGTCGCGCAAAAACATCTCGGTGGCCGGCAGCGCGGCCCACTCGGTGATGGCGTTCATTTTGATGGTTTGCGCCTGTTCGTCGCTCAGCAACGTGGCGTCAAACGTGTCCCAGGGAATGTCTTTTTCCATGTCCCAGCGGACGGATTCGAGTTGTTTGAACAGTTCGGGGTACAGCATGGCGGGCCTTCAGGGGTGCAAATGCTTCAGCCGGGTTGGCTGTCAATGAAACTGGGCCGTTGGGCCAGCTTTTCGTACAGTTTGGCCAAATTCGGGTGGTCGCTGCGCCAGTTGATGTCGGGGAAGCGGAAATCCAAATAACCCAAGGCCACACCGGTGGCCACATCCGCCAGGCTCAGGTGAATCCCGTGGCAAAACGGCTTGTCGCCCAGACCTTGGCCCATGGCCTTGAGGCTGCGGTGGATTTTCTCGAATTGCCTGTCAATCCAGGCTTGTGATCTTTCGTTGGCGGCGCGGTGCGGCCAAACCGCTTCCATGCGTGCGGCCACCGCCGCGTCCAGCAGGCCATCGCCCAGCGCTTCCCAGGTTTTGACTTCGACCCGCTCGCGACCCGACGCAGGAATCAATTTGCCCACGGGCGACAAGGTGTCCAAATATTCCACGATCACTCGGGAATCAAAAACCGCTTCGCCGCCCTCCATCACCAAGCAAGGCACCTTGCCCAAGGGGTTGGCATCCGCTATTTTGGTGTCTGCTGACCACGGGTCTTCCTTCACAAACTGGAACTCCAGTTTCTTTTCGGCCATGACGACACGGACTTTGCGGACGTAAGGACTGGTGGTGCTGCCGATGAGTTTCATGCGTTTGGAGGTTTCCCTGTTGAACAGTCATTTTAGCCAGAGCCCGTGACTTTCTGCTGGGGGCGATGGATCGGCCCAAGCAGGTGGGCAAACCCGGGGTTTTACAATCCGGTCCATCATGCAAGCATCTACCATTGTCGAATTTTCTCCCGTCACGGCGCTGTCGCCGCTGGACGGCCGTTATGTTGGCAAGTTGGCCGCGCTGCGTCCTTTCATGAGCGAGTACGGCTATATGCACCGCCGCGTGCAAGTTGAATTGGCCTGGTTCGAACACTTGAGCGACGCGGGTTTTGAAGAGTTTCCCGCCCTGTCCAAAGAAGCGCGGGCTCACTTGCGTGCGGTGGTGGCCAACTTCAGCCCAGCCGATGCCGAAGCCATCAAAGCCATCGAAAAAACCACCAACCACGACGTGAAGGCGGTGGAATACTGGATTCGGGGCAACGCAGCCATGGGCGTCAAAGGGGCGTTCGACGGCTGGCCCGAGCTGCAAAAAGCCGGTGAATTTGTGCACTTCGCCTGCACCAGCGAAGACATCAACAACACCAGCCACGCGCTGCAAATCAAAGCCGGGCGTGACCAAGTGTTGCTGCCCGGCCTGGACGGCATCATCGCCAAGTTGCGCAGCATGGCGCACCAATTTGCTGCGGTGCCCATGCTGAGCCGCACCCATGGCCAAACCGCCAGCCCCACCACCGTGGGCAAGGAGCTCGGCAACGTGGCGGTGCGCCTGGCCACCGTGCGCGCCAAGATCGCCGACGTCAAGCTCATGGGCAAGATGAACGGCGCCGTGGGCAACTACAACGCCCACCTGAGCGCTTGGCCCGGCTTTGATTGGGAAGCCTTCAGCCGCGCGGTGGTAGAGACTCCCGAAGCCACCGGCAGCACCCCCGCCACCGCCAAAACCGGTCTGGGCCTGACGTTTCAGCCCTACAGCATCCAGATCGAGCCGCACGACTACATGGCCGAGCTGTTCGATGCGGTGGCGCGCAGCAACACCATCCTGATCGACCTGGCGCGCGACATTTGGGGTTACGTCAGCCTGGGCTATTTCAAACAAAAGCTCAAGGCGGGCGAAATCGGTTCGTCCACCATGCCGCACAAGGTCAACCCGATCGACTTTGAAAACGCCGAAGGCAACCTGGGTCTGGCCAATGCGTTGTTGAAGCACCTGAGCGAAAAACTGCCCATCAGCCGTTGGCAGCGCGACCTGACCGACTCCACCGTGCTGCGCAACATCGGCGTGGCTTTGGGCTACGCGGTGCTGGCGCACCAGTCTTTGATGACCGGCCTGAACAAGCTGGAGCTGAACGAAGAGGCGCTGGCGGATGATTTGGACGCCGCTTGGGAGGTGCTGGCCGAGCCCATACAGACCGTGATGCGCCGTTACGGCGTGCCGGGCGCTTACGAAAAGCTCAAGGAAGTGACCCGCGGCAAGAGTGTGACCCGAGAAGCGCTGCACGGGTTGATCTTCTCGCTGGACATTCCTCAGACCGACAAAGACCGCCTTTTGGCCATGACGCCCGGCAGTTACATAGGCAAAGCGGTGGATCTGGCAAACCGAGTTTGATGAAAAAACCACACCTCTGGCGGGCACCCGTTTATCATCTGGAAGTTGTAACGAAGCGTTCGACGATCTATAAGTTGGGTTGTCACACCGGAGGTTCCATGGTCAAAAGTAAAAAAAGCTGGGCAGTGGTTGCGCTGGCAGTGTCGCTTGCGTGTGCGGTGCACGCGCAAAAACTGCCTACCCAGTTGCTGGAGGCAACCAAAACTGCGGTGCTCTCGAGCCCCGACGTTCAAGAGCGTTGGAAGGCCTTTCGGGCCAGTGAGTACGGTGTTGCGGCCGCTGCGGCCCAGCGCCGGCCCCAGGTGGATGCCACCGCATACGCCGGAATCCAGGCACGTGAAACCGGTGCCACCAACTTCGGCACGGCCAACACCAACGGCGCTGAGTTGACCCTGACCCAGTTGTTGTTCAATGGGGGTGGCGTGGCGGCAGCAGTGGCCCAAGCCGACGAACAGCGTCTGCGCACCTACTACGAACTGCGCGAAACCAGCGAAGGCATATCGCTGGCGGTTTTTCGCGCCTATGTGGACCTGCTGCGCTTCCAAGAGTTGGTAGAAGTGGCCACGGAAAACTACGTGGAACACAAAACCACCACCGACTTGATGCAGGAGCGTGTGAAAGCCACCATAGGCGCCCGCGTGGACCTGGAGCAAGCGCAAGCCCGTTTGGCCAAGGCTGAGACCGCGCTGGTCGAGGTGACCATGGGCATGCACAACGCTGGCGCGCGTTACCTGCGTGCGGTGGGCGTGGTGGCTCCCAAAAACCTGCCAGCTTGGCCAGAAACACTCAAATTGGCCAAAATGCCCGAGTCGGCCATTGCCACTTTGAACCAAGGGCTCAAAGGGCACCCTGGGGTTCAGGCCGCGTACCAAAACGTGAAAGCTGCGGACCACTTCACCGAAGCACGAAATTCCGCTTTCATGCCGCGCATAGAAGCCCGGGCCGTTGCGGCCACCGACAAAAACCTCAACGGTGCCAATGGCCGGGAATCCAACAACCGGGTCGAACTGGCGTTGACGCAAAACCTCTACCGCGGCGGGGCTGACACCTTGGCCAAAACCCGTGCAACAGAATTGGCCTTGCGCGCCCGTGCTCAACTCGAGCAAGCTTGCCGCGATGCCCGGCAAACCCTGTCCATTGCCTACAAAGACGTTTACACCTACAACGAACAGCTCCGCATGCAGGACGTTCACCGCCTGTCCGCCGAAAAAGCGCGGGTGGCGTATCGGCAGCAGTTTGAAATTGGCCAGCGCACCCTGCTCGATTTGCTGGACACGCAGGCCGAATACTTTGATGCCACCAGCAGCTACACCAACACGCGCTTTGACCAACTGATTGCGCAAGCCCGCACTCTGGCTGGCATGGGCCAATTGGTGGCTGCGCTGGGTGCACAACGGGGCGATTGGCCTTCGGCGCAAGACTTGGGCCAAGACCCCGCTGACTTGGGCGCAGGGGCTGTCTGCCCGTTGGAGGCCGTGCCTATGCGGTCTTTGGACGAGTTGAAGGCCGAATTGGCGGCGCCCAAACGTTCCCCTTGTGACATGTACCGCCCCCACTCCTATGTGGCTTTGTTGCGCGACCTGGACGGCAAAGTGGGCAAGGCCTTTGTTCGCGGCCCCAAAGCAGAGCGCACGCTGGAGAGACCCAACACCGGGGCAGAACTGGACGGTGCTTCGGTGTTCAACATCAGCAATGAAATGTTGGATTGCGACTTCCGTGCGGCTTTGGCGGCCCAGCCACCCGTGCCCACCCGGTTCACGGTTCGCTTCTTGCTGGGCAAAGACCAGTTCTCTCCCGAAGGCGAAGAAATTTGGCCGCAGGTCGTGGAGGCAATCAAGCGCCGCCCTACGGTTGATTTGACGATTGAAGGGCACACCGACACTCTCAACACGCCCGAGTTCAACGAGGTGTTGTCGCTCAAGCGCGCCAAGGCTGTGGAGCAAAAATTGCGCGAAGCGGGGCTGGGCAATGTGCCGATAGAGATTCAGTACTTTGGCGAGACCATGCTTGAGGTGCAAACGCCAGACGAGACCGATGAGCCGCGAAACCGTCGCGCTGTGATATCGGTGCGATGAACCAAAAAGAAGCCCCTGCAATCAGGGGCTTCTTTTTTTACTTTTCAGCGGTTTGTGTTTGGCCGTTTTCATCTACTTTGAGTACGAAGTGCGTGCCCCGCACCCCGATCGTGCCGGTGGGGGTACCCACTGAAACCGCGTCGGGTTTGAGCTTGGCAATCGAGCCCGAAATGTAGTTCAAAGTGCCTTTGGTCAGTTTGCTGCCCAATTTGAGCTTGCCCTGGCTGGGGGCAAACAAGTATTCCTCCACCACCATCTGGGTGTCGGGCCCAAAAGACATGAGCGTTTCGTCTTTGAAGGTGATGCCCAGGCTGCTGCTGGGGCCTGTTTGAAGCTGGCTGCCCTCGAACACGGGGGTGCCCAAAATGGCGGCCTGTGTTTTCCCGCTGGTGGTGATCGAGGCTTGGCCACTCACGGTTTTTACGTAACCCACCGGGTTGGCTGCCAATGCATGCCCCGCGAGTAACCAACCCGCCGCAACCCCCCACACTCGCCAGCCTGTTGTATGTTTCATGACACGCCCTTTCTTGAATATTGCCACGCAGCCACAACCCCCGACTCCAGCAGAGGTGTTTGGCGGTGGACCATGGTAGATCGAAACAGGATAGCATGTAAACATTGGGCGGATGGTGGCCCGTAGGCGTGCATGAGGCGGCGTGTGACCAAAAACAAACAAGTGCGGTGGATTTACCTTTTGCCCGTTCTGGTGGCGCTGGCGGGGGTGGTGCTGTTGGTGTGGGACCCTTTGCCTGCCCAGACCGCACGCAACGCTGTGTTTGACCAATACCAGCGTTGGCAGCCTCGTGTGTATGCCGAAGTTCCGGTGCGCATACTCGATATCGACGATGCCAGCCTGACTGAATTGGGGCAATGGCCTTGGCCGCGCACCCGAATTGCAGACATGGTGCAGCGTTTGAACGATGCGGGGGTGGCGGCCATAGGCTTTGACGTGGTGTTTGCTGAAGCCGACCGCACGTCGCCCGTGGCCATGAAGCAACTTTGGGACTTGAAGCCCCCATTGAGCGAGGCGGTGCTGGCGCTGCCCGACCACGACGCCGTCTTGGCCGAAACGCTCAAAGACGCACCGGTGGTGTTGGGTTTTGCCCTGCAGCGCGACGAACAATCGCTCAAAACCGCTGCGGGGCCCACGGCCCCAGTGCTGCCCGCGCAACCTTACCGATACGTGCAGTCTGGGCCCAGCGTGAACCACTGGTTTCACCCGTTTCAAAGTGCGGTCACGGCGCGGCCTGAATTGGAAGCCCAAGCAAAGGGCAACGGGGCCCTGAGTTTTGTGCCAGACGGCGATGGCGTGGTGCGCCGCGTGCCTCTGGTGCTGGGGTTGGCTGGCAAGCCGGTGCCCACCCTGGTGTCCGAGAGCTTGCGCGTTGCCCAAGGCGAGCGCAACTACCTGCTGTTGTCGGAGGATGCCGACGTTGGCTTGGCCGGGTTGCGCGTGGGCTCGTTGTTGATGCCCACCACCCCGCAGGGTGAGTTGTGGGTGCACTACTCGGGCGATGCGCCGCAACGCTACATTCCTGCGTGGAAGCTGTTTGCGGGGCAGGTGCCCCCCGAACAGTTGGAAGGCAACATCGTGTTGGTAGGCAGTTCAGCCCAAGGGTTGATGGATTTGCGGTTCAGCCCACTGGGGCGGGTGATGCCTGGGGTGGAGGCCCATGCCCAGGCCCTGGAGCAGGTGCTCAGCGACTACTTTTTGCAACGCCCAGGTTGGGCCACGGCAGCCGAGGCGCTGATGCTGGCTGTAGGCGCTTTGTTGGTGGGGTACATGGCCTTGCGCTACAGCGCTTTGCGGGCGTCTGCCGTCACCGGGGCGGTGGTGGTGGCCGTGTGTTGGGGGGGGTGGTGGGCCTTCAGCGAACACGGGTTGCTGCTCAACACAGTCACGCCGACCTTCACGGTGGCCGTGGTGTTCGTGCTGTCCAGCTTGGTGCACCACTTTTTGAGCGAGCGCGAGCAGCGCTGGATCAAAACCGCGTTTTCGCGCTACGTGTCGCCCAACCGGGTGAGCTATTTGGTGGAGCACCCCGATGCCATGGAGCTGGGGGGGCGGCGCCAGGAATGCAGTTTCATTTTCACCGATTTGGCCGGCTTTACCACCTTGATGGAGGGCATAGACCCCAGCGAGGCGGTGGCGTTGTTGAATGCCTACCTCGACAAAATGATCGCCATTGCTTTCAAGCACGAAGGCACACTCGACCGGATTGTGGGCGACGCGGTGGCCATCATGTTTTCAGCCCCCGTGCCACAGCCCGACCACCGAGCCCGGGCTTTGCGCTGCGCCCTGGAAATGGACGCCTTTGCACACGCCTACGCGAACGACTTGCAGGGCCGCGGCATCGCGTTTGGCCAAACCCGGATTGGTGTGCATTCTGGCGACGTGATCATCGGTAACTTTGGGGGGTCCACCATGTTTGATTACAGGGCGTTGGGCGACCCGGTGAACACGGCCGCGCGGCTTGAAAGCGTGAACAAGCATTTGGGCACGCGCATTTGCGTGTCGCAGGCCATTTTGGACGGCTGCGAGGGTGCTTTGGCGCGCCCCGTGGGCAAATTGGTGCTCAAGGGCAAAAGCCAGGCATTGCAGGTGCTTGAGCCGCTCGAGGGGCGCGACACATCAGCCTATGCCCCTTTAGACGCTTACCGCTTGGCGTACCAAGAAATGATGCAGGGCCAATGCCAGCAAGCGCTGTTGAACTTCGAACAGCTGGCCCACCAACACCCCAACGACCCCCTGGTGCAATTGCACTGGTGCCGGTTGAGAGAGGGTGCGCTGGATGATGTGATACGGATGAACGAAAAGTAACCATTGATCCATGCCAAAGCGGATATAGTTAAACATCACGCGCGAACCTGTTTTCGCGTCAGGATTTGGTTTTCTACAGACACAGGTTCAACGGATTGAGCAATTTTGAACCCCTGCAGCTGCCACTGATATACGTGGTAGACGATCACCATGCGCAATTGCAAGCGCTGGGGGAGTGGTTGCGTGCAAATTACCGGGTGCGGCTGTTCAACAGCAGCGAAGATTTGTTGTACCTGCTGGATTCAGGTGGCGTGCCCGATTTGTTTTTGCTCGACGTTCTGATGCCGGGCATGAGCGGCATGGATTTGTGCAGCCACCTCAAGCGTTTGGCCCACACCCGCCATGTGCCCGTGGTGTTTTTGACCGCGGCCAACGACGCCGCGACCGAGGTTCAGGCCTTGGCAGCCGGCGCAGACGATTTCATCACCCGCCCCATACGCCCCGACGTGTTGCTTGCCCGTTTGCAGCTGCATTTGAAGGCCAGGCGCAACCAAGAGCAACTCCAGCGCGACAACGACCGCTTGGGGGAGCGCGTGCGCGTGAGCAACCGCGAAATGTGGCGCGCCAACCGCAACCTGGAAAAATTGGTGGCCATTGGCCTGGCCTTGGGGGTAGAGCGCGACCGCATGGGACTGCTCAAAACCATCATTCAGGGCGGTCGGGAGTTGTCCAACTGCGAAGCTGCCACGCTGTTTTTGCTGACGGAAGAAAACACCTTGCGGTTTGAGTTGCGCACCCAAACCGACCCACTGCCCATTCAAGAACTGCCGCTGTACGACCCCAAAACCGGCGAGCCGATTCACCGGTTTGTGGCCACCCATGTGGCCTTGAGCGGTGAAACCGTGGTGATTGACGATGTCTACACCGAAACCCGGTTCGACCTCAGTGGCACCAAGCGTTTCAGCGAAGAGTCCGGTATGCGGGCGGTTTCCATGGTCACCGTGCCCATGTCGCCCCGGGACGGTGAAGTCATCGGTGTGTTGCAGTTCGTGAACGCCACCGACCCCGAAACCGGCGAAGTCATCACCTTTTCTGCCGACTTGGTACGCACCCTCAAGGCCATGGCCTCGCAAGCGGCGGTAGCGCTCGAGAACCTGAAGCTGGTGGAGTCGCAAAAGGCTTTGATCGATTCCTTGATCCGCATCATTGCCGGCGCCATTGACGCCAAGAGCCCCTACACCGGTGGGCACAACGAGCGGGTGCCCGAGCTGGCTTTCATGTTGGCGCAAGAAGCCACCAAGGTGGAACAGGGCCCGTTGGCCAGTTTTGGTTTTGCCAGTGAAGACGAGTGGCGGGAATTCCGGATCGGTGCTTGGCTGCACGACTGCGGCAAGGTCACGTCGCCCGAATACGTGATGGACAAGGCCACCAAGCTGGAAACCATTTACAACCGCATGCATGAAATTCGTACCCGGTTTGAGGTGGTGCTGCGCGACGCTCACATTGCAGCCCTGACCGCCATTGCCCAAGGGCAAGACGAGGCGCAAGCCATGGCCCGGTTGAATGATTTTCAGGCTGAATTGCAGGACGACTACGCTTTTGTGGCCGAGTGCAACCTGGGTGGCGAATTCATGGCCCCCGAGCGGGTGGAGCGTTTGAAGCGGATTG
>JBDKEX010000217.1:0-7393 GCA_039798985.1 Pseudomonadota bacterium
TCTGGAGCAGGAGCCTCACCTGGACGAAAGCCTCGACGTCTGGGGCAATGTGATCAGCTGGTGCGAAGAGAAGAAGATCTTCGACCGGTACAACGCCATCGCCGTCGAGTTGGGTGAAAACTACACCGACGAACTCATGGAAGAGATGACCGCTCTCCAGGAGAAGATCGATGCGGGTGACCTCTGGGACATCGATTCCAAGATCGAGATGGCCACGGACGCCCTTCGATGCCCGCCCAACGACTGGAAGGTCGACAAGCTGTCGGGCGGGGAAAAGCGCCGCATCGCCCTGGCCCGCCTGCTGCTCTCAAAGCCCGATATGCTGCTGCTGGACGAACCCACCAACCACTTGGACGCCGAATCGGTGAACTGGCTGGAGCAGTTTCTGCAGCGCTTTCCAGGCACCGTGGTGGCCATCACCCACGACCGCTATTTCCTGGACAACGCGGCCGAATGGATTTTGGAACTGGACCGGGGCCATGGCATCCCGTACAAGGGCAACTATTCCGATTGGTTGGACCAAAAGGAACGTCGCTTGGAGTCGGAGCAAAAGAGCGAAGACGCCCGCACCAAGGCCATGAAAGAGGAACTGAAATGGGTGCGCTCCAATGCCAAGGGCCGCCAGGCCAAGAGCAAAGCGCGATTGTCCCGTTTTGAGGAATTGAGCGACGTTGACTACCAAAAACGCAACGAAACCAACGAAATTTTCATTCCCGTGGCAGATCGCCTGGGCAACCAAGTCATTGAATTCAAGAATGTCAGCAAGTCGTTTGGCGACCGTTTGTTGATTGACAACCTGTCGTTTAGCGTGCCCCCGGGGGCCATTGTGGGCATCATCGGCCCCAACGGCGCCGGTAAATCCACGCTGTTTCGCATGATCCAGGGCGTTGAAACGCCCGACGCGGGTGAAGTCACCATCGGGCAAACCGCTAAGCTGGCTTTTGTGGACCAAAGTCGCGAAAGCCTAGACGGCAGCAAAACCGTGTGGGAAGACGTTTCGGGCGGGTTGGACAACATCGTGGTCGGCAAGTTTGTGATGCCCAGCCGTGCCTACATTGGCCGCTTCAACTTCAAGGGCAACGACCAGCAAAAGCTGGTGGGCAACCTTTCGGGCGGTGAGCGGGGCCGTTTGCATTTGGCCAAAACCCTGGCCCAGGGCGGCAACGTGCTGATGCTGGACGAACCTTCGAACGACTTGGACGTGGAAACCCTGCGTGCGCTGGAAGAGGCGTTGCTGGAGTTTGCCGGCAGCGCCATGGTGATTTCCCACGACCGCTGGTTCCTCGACCGTATTTGCACCCACATCCTGGCTTGCGAAGGCGATTCCCAGTGGGTGTTCTTTGACGGCAACTACAGCGAATACGAAGTCGACAAAAAGCGCCGCCTGGGTGACGAGGGCGCTCGGCCCAAACGCATGCGCTTCAAGGCACTGAAATAATGCCGTCAGACCCGCAAACGCCCAGCGCCGAACAGGTGCTGGCCGACATGCACCGCTGGATTGAAAAAGCGGTGATCGGCCTGAACCTGTGCCCTTTTGCCAAAGCGGTGTACGTGAAAAACCAGGTGCGCCTGGTGGTGAGCCGCGCCCGCCACCTGGACGCGTTTTTGGACGACCTGGACCGTGAACTGGAACTCTTGAGCACCACGCCGGCCGAGCAAATTGACACCACTTTGCTGGTGCACCCTACCTTGTTTCCCGACTTCTTTGCGTTCAACGATTTTTTGAACGTGGTGGACGAGGTGCTGGAAGAACACGAGCTGGACGGCGTGATCCAGGTGGCGCCATTTCACCCGGATTTTCAATTCGAAGGCACCGAGCCGCAGGATGCCGACAACCTGACCAACCGCGCCCCGTATGCCGTGCTGCACCTGTTGCGTGAAGACAGCATTGAACGGGCAGTGGCTTCGGGCGACAGCGCGGAAGACATTGTGGAGCGCAACCTGCAAACCGTGCGCCGTTTGGGCGCTGCAGGGTGGGCCGAGTTGTTGAAGTCTGACACTTGATTCCAGGCTAGGCAGCCGTTTACCTCAGGCAGAGCTGCCAAGCAGCTTGTCGATCCAGTCAAGCAGCTCCAGTGGGCTGAAAGGTTTGACCAGGTAGGCCGATGCGCCGGCTTCTTGGCCCAGTTCCCGGTCCCGGGCCTGCCCGCGCGCGGTAAGCATCAGTATGGGTATGTGTTTCAGCGCTGCGTCCGCACGTATGCGACGGCAGGCTTGCAGGCCGTCGATTTCTCCCGGCATCATCACGTCCATCAAGATCAAATCGGGCTTTAACGCCTGCGCCTTGACAACGCCCGTCAAGCCATCCGCTGCCTCGTGAAGTTCTAAATCTTCAAACTCCAGCGTCATGCGAATGAGTTTGCGGATGTCGCTGTGGTCTTCGACCAGCAAGACTTTTTTCATGGTTTCTTCTCGAATTTGAAGCGCTCCCTGCCGTGCGATTCAGGGAAGGCTTTTTTGCGACATATATGACCTTATATCATAAAAAATAATCAATAAAACATCATGAATTTATAAAAATGAAACATTGATTGTTAAAAATAAATGATGCAAAATACAGTTGTGCGCAATGTGCGAAGTGTTGCAAAATTATGATCATGCAAAATCCGAACAACTCTCCCGATATGTCGTCCTCCAACTACTACACCACTTTGGAGGTGGCCAAGATGCTTGGCATGGCGGTGCGTTCTATACAGTTGATGGTGGACAGGGGCGATTTGCAGGCGTGGAAGACCCCGGGAGGCCACCGCCGCATCACCCGCGAATCTCTGGAGCGCTGGCTGCAAGGTACCCGATCAGGCGTGTCGGCTGCGCACGGCCCCAAGGTGGAGGGTGGGCGCGGCCGCCGCCGTGGCGCTGCGGTGCATTACCCGCGCGTGCTGTTGATCGAAGACAGCTCACACTTCCAGAACCTGGTGTCTATGCTGGTCAAGCAAAAATTCCCGGGGGTGGATTTGCACATTGCCAACGACGGCATTACCGGGCTGGTGTCCTTCGGCCAACTGCAACCAGACCTGATCATTGTGGATATTTTGTTGCCCGGGATTGATGGGGCAACCATGATCACTGGGTTGCGGCGGCATGCCCTGTTCGGCAATTGCAAGCTGATTGTGTTGACTTCGCTGGACCAGGAACAGCGTGCGCCCTATGCTTTTGCCTTGCAAGATGTGCCAGTGGTGCACAAACCGCGTTTGGTGAACGAGCTGCCAGGGTTGATTGAAGACGCCCTGAAAATGGTGCTGCGTCCGCAAGACAAGACGGGCACCGAGGCTGTTGATGCTTAATCCACCCCGCGTAGTTTTGGTGGAAGACGATGCGGCTGTTCGCCGTTTCGTGGGCATGGCCTTGTCTGAAATGGACGTTGAGCTGATTGAGTGCGCGAGCGCCGAAGAGGCCTTGGTTGCTTTGAGGACGCGCCCAGCCCAGTTGGTGATCACGGACTTGACTTTGCCGGGCGCATCGGGCGTCTCCCTGATCGAGCAATTGACCCACGACGCGGGTGCAAACCGCGCCGCCAAGGTGGTGGTGTTCAGCGGCGGCTTGCACTCGGCCATGCGGGACCGGCTCAAGGCGCTGGGCGTTTGGCGTTGTTTGCCAAAACCCGCGTCGCTTTCGGAACTTGACGCCGTGGTGCGCGAAGGGCTCGACTTGCTGAACTGGCCCGACCAACCGGAGCAGGCCAGCCTGATGCACCACAGTGGTTTGCAACCCCACGAACTGACCGCGATAGAGACCTATTTTGACGGTGACAGACAGTTTTACGAGACCTACCGCGACTCTTGCATTGCCCAGTTCCATGTGGACATCAACGAAGGGGATGTGGCCTGTCAGGCGGGTGATGCGGTGTCGTTGCGGCGCACGGCGCACAGCTTGAAAAGCGTTTTGCAAACCTTGGGCTATGCCGACCATTCGGTTTGTGCCAAGGCGCTGGAAGACGCTGCCCAACACCAACCCTGGCCCACTGCAGAGGCGGGTTGGCGCGAACTGCGCGACCGCATGGTCAACAGTTTCAGGCTTTGAACGGGAAGAGCCAAAGCAATCCGAGCGTCATCACCACATACCGCCCGAATTTGCCCACGGCCATGTAGGCCATGCAGGGCAGCAGTGGAAATTTGAGCCAACCTGCTACCGCGCACAGGGGGTCGCCTACCAAAGGCAACCAGCTCAGCAAGCAGGCCTTGGGACCAAAGCGTTCCAGCCAGTCCAAGGCCCGCAAATGCGTGGCGTTGCCGCGCGCATTGTCCAGCGCGCGGTGGGCGCCGTACCCCATGGCCCAACTGACCACGCCGCCCAGTGTGTTGCCTGCTGTGGCCACCCAAATGGCCGGCCACAGCAGGTCGGGGTTGAGCTTGATCAGCGCAAAAACGGCCGGTTCCGAACCCATGGGCAGCAAGGTGGCCGATACAAAAGCCACGACGAAAACCGTGCTCAAGCCCACCTCGGGCAGGCTCAACCATTGCATCAACGGTGTCATCCAGGTGTCCATGGGGATCAGTATAGGCGCTACAATCCTGCCTTATTTTTCAGCACGCGCAGGCCGGCCCCCTTTGGCCAACAACGCTGTTGACTTGTTCACCCCCCCCCAGCACCGGCTCATGCGCATCGGCCCCTACACCTTGTCGAACGGTTTGTTCGTGGCCCCCATGGCGGGAGTCACCGACAGGCCTTTTCGCCGTTTGTGCAAGCAACTGGGGGCGGGCTACGCGGTCAGCGAAATGGTCACATCGCGGCCCGATTTGCGCGACAGCCTCAAAACATCGCGCCGTGCCAACCACGAAGGCGAGCCAGGCCCGATTGCGGTGCAAATTGCCGGCACCGACGCGGACATGATGTCTGAAGCCGCCCGCTACAACATTGACCGGGGGGCCCAGATCATCGACATCAACATGGGTTGCCCCGCCAAAAAAGTGTGCAACAAGTGGGCAGGGTCGGCGTTGATGCAGGATGAGGCGTTGGCTTTGCAAATCGTGCAAGCCGTGGTGCAAGCCTGCGAACCCCACGGCGTGCCCGTGACCTTGAAAATGCGCACCGGATGGTGCCAGTCGGCCAAGAACGCCCCGGTGCTGGCCCGGGCGGCTGAAAGCGCCGGTGTGCAAATGCTGACGGTTCACGGCCGCACCCGCGAACAAGGCTACAAAGGGCAGGCCGAACACGACACGGTGGCCGCCATCAAGGCCGAGGTGAAAATTCCGGTGGTGGCCAATGGCGACATTGACAGCCCCGAGAAAGCCCGCAATGTTTTACTGACCACCGGGTGCGACGCGGTGATGATAGGCCGGGCCGCGCAGGGAAGGCCTTGGCTGTTTCGGGAAGTGGCCCATTTTTTGGCCACCGGCGAGCATCTGCCTGCCCCAACGGTGCAGGAATTGCAGCATTGGATGCTCGGGCATTTGCAAGATCACTATGCTTTGTACGGCGAGTACACCGGGGTGCGCACAGCACGCAAGCATTTGGGTTGGTACACGCGTGCCTTGCCCGGCAGCGCCGTGGATCGGGCGTTGTTTCGCGAGCGCATCAATGCCATTGATGATTGCAACGAGCAATGGCACTGCGTGCGCGACTATTTTGAACAAGCGGCCTCTACAACGACAGAACACTGGAAACAAGTGGCATGAGCAACAACACATTACAAGAATGCGTGCGCACCAGCATGGAAGCCTACTTCAAGGACCTGGAAGGCCTTGAGCCCACCAACGTGCATGACATGCTGGTGCTGGCGGTGGAAAAACCCCTGCTGGAGGTGGTGATGGCGCGCGCCCAAAACAACCAGTCCCGCGCCGCCCAGTGGCTGGGTTTGAACCGCAATACCTTGCGTAAAAAGCTGTTGGAACACGGCTTGATTGATTGATTTTTTTGACCTTGGAAGCCCCTTGATGAAAGCTCTTCTTTCCGTCTCCGACAAAACCGGCGTGCTTGAACTGGCGCGAGAACTCAGCGCCTTGGGCGTGCAGTTGATTTCCACCGGAGGCACTGCCAAATTGTTGGCAGACCATGGACTGCCCGTGACCGAAGTGGCCGAAGTGACCGGTTTTCCTGAAATGCTGGACGGACGCGTCAAAACCCTGCACCCCCTGGTGCACGGTGGTTTGTTGGCGCGCCGGGACTTTCCCGAGCACATGGCCGCGCTCAAAGCGCACAACATCGGCACCATCGATATCTTGGTGGTCAACCTGTACCCGTTTGAAGCCACGGTGGCCAAGGCCGGCTGCACTCTGGAAGATGCGATCGAAAACATTGATATTGGCGGCCCCGCCATGGTGCGCAGCGCCGCCAAAAACTGGAAGGATGTGGCGGTGCTGACCGACGCCAGCCAGTATGCCGGTGTGGTGACCGAACTGAAAGCCGGAGGCAGCGTGAGCGACGTCACCCGCTTCAAGCTGGCCGTGGCCGCGTTCAACCGCATCAGCAACTATGACGCTGCCATCAGCGATTATTTGAGTTCGGTGGACCTGTCCAGTGGCGTTCCGGCAGGCCATGCCGCGCCCCAGCGGCTCGATTTTCCGGGCCAGAGCAATGGCCGTTTCGTCAAGCTGCAAGACTTGCGCTATGGCGAGAACTCACACCAACAGGCCGCCCTGTACCGCGACCTCTACCCCGCGCCCGGTTCACTGGTGACGGCCCAGCAGTTGCAAGGCAAAGAGCTGAGCTACAACAACATTGCCGATTCAGACGCCGCCTGGGAATGCGTCAAGAGCTTCGACGCGCCAGCTTGCGTGATTGTGAAACATGCCAACCCCTGTGGCGTGGCTGTGGGCCAAAACGCGCTGGAGGCCTACAGCAAAGCCTTTCAAACCGACCCCACCAGTGCCTTTGGCGGCATCATTGCTTTTAACCGGCCGGTGGATGGCGCCGCAGCCCAGCAGGTGAGCAAGCAGTTTGTTGAGGTGCTGATGGCGCCCGACTACACCCCAGAAGCGCTGGAAGTGTTCAAAACCAAGGCCAATGTGCGGGTGCTCAAGATTGCTTTGCCGCCCGGTGGCGCCAGCGCATGGGACAAAGGCCAGAACCTGATGGACGTCAAGCGCGTGGGTTCAGGCTTGCTGATCCAGTCTGCGGACAACCACGAGCTGCAGCTCTCGGACTTGAAAGTGGTGACCGTGAAACAGCCCACCGCGCAAGAATTGCAAGACCTGTTGTTTGCCTGGAAGGTGGCCAAGTTCGTCAAAAGCAACGCGATTGTGTTTTGCAAAAATGGCATGACCATGGGTGTGGGCGCTGGCCAAATGAGCCGCCTGGACTCCGCCCGTATTGCCAGCATCAAGGCCGGGCATGCCAACCTGACCCTGCAAGGCACGGTGGTGGCCAGCGACGCTTTTTTCCCGTTCCGAGACGGGCTCGACGTGGTGGTCGATGCCGGCGCGACTTGCGTGGCCCAGCCCGGCGGTTCCATGCG
>JBDKEX010000218.1:0-6584 GCA_039798985.1 Pseudomonadota bacterium
CTATATCAACCAGCTGGACGCTACCAAGCCGGGTGCGACTGACCTCAAAAGCGAGGGAGACGATCATCTGCGGCTGGTGAAGTCGGCGGTGAAGGCGACCTTCCCGAACGTGACGGGGGCGGTGACGCCTACGCACACGGAATTGAACTATGTGGACGGCGTTACATCTGCGATTCAAACGCAGTTGGACACCAAAGCGCCGACGGCTTCGCCTACTTTCACCGGCACGGTTGGATTGCCTAGCACGACCAGCATTGGCTCGGTAAGCTCTACGGAGTTGGGCTATTTGGACGGCGTGACCAGTGCGATACAGACGCAGATTGATGGCAAGGCTCCGGCTTCGCTTTCAACCACCAAGGCCGACATTGCAAGCCCGGCGTTTACAGGCGTTCCAACAGCTCCAACGGCCACGGCTGGCACGTCTACCACACAGCTTGCAACCACGGCTTTTGTGGCTGCAACGGCGTTCAGCTCGGTACTGCCTGCACAAACCGGCAATGCGGGCAAGTACCTGACCACCGACGGCACCAATGCTTCGTGGACTGGCGGTCTTGCGACTTTGAGCAACTTGACGCAAAGCCAAATTGGCGCGGTCAACATGGGGTTGGCTGTTTCTGCTGCCGACCCGAACAAGGTGTATTCGATTGATTCCGACCGTGAGCTTGTCCTTGGCAATAACGGGTATTGCTTTGTTTACAGCAAGGCGGGCAACTCGATAGGCTCTGTGGTTTCTTGGCGTTCGACGGCGGTTTCTGCTTTTGTGGCCCTGCTGATTGGCACCGACAAGATGTTGGTGGTTTCATGCCCGAGCTCAACGGCGATGGAAACCGTGGTGCTGACGTTCAGCGGTACAGCAGTGACGGTGGGAACGCCGGTTGCGACCACGCTGGCGGGGAATATAAACGGTTCAACCATCAACATTCAAGCCGTTGACACCAGCTACGTGATTGCCTACGGGCGAGCAACCAGCGTGAGCGCGCTGCGGGCGATTACGGTCAGCGGCACCACGCCAACCGTGGGTACTGAGCTTGCGCTATCCGGCACCACCACCACCCAGGCCAGCATGGCGGCAGTGTCAACTACGGTGCTGCTGGCGGTTCATACCTCTACTGCGCTTCTGTACGCCACGCCGGTCACGGTGAGCGGAACAACGCTCACAGCCGGTACGCTGGCGAGCACCACGACCACATCTACAGCGCTCGCATTCCCCGGCCTTTTGGCAAGCGGGCGTTACGCGGCTTTGTTCACCAACAGCACGAACCACGGAGCCATTATTTCGGTGAGTGGCACCACGGCCACAATCAGCGCGGTTTCATTGGGAGCAGGCACTACCTCCTTTGCGGTGTCGGGCTCGCAGGTGATTGCAGCCAGCTCAAGTGCCGTCAACGTTTTGACCGATTCAAGCGGCACAGCAGTCGCTGGAACGGCTGTGGTTTTGCAGGTCAACACCATAAACCTGGCTGCGGTGGGGTCTTATCTTGTGGGCGTGCTCGCAGGAACGACAGCAGAGGCTGATGTGGGTTTCAAAATCAGCACCAGCGGCAACAACCCTTTGGTTGAAACTTACACCATTCAAGCCGTCGGGCCTTATAACGGGTTTAGCGGTAGCGGTCCTATCAGGACTTCAACCAAAGCCCTTGGGATTGGGACAGAAGCACAGTCGATTTACTGGGACGGCTCGGCGTTTTCTGTGGTGCAGTCTCCGGTTATGGGGGGGGTGGGTGCGTTTAACTCCAACAACCGGGCGATTGGCTGGCGGTTTACTTTGGGCTACGGCACCACGCAACACGTTTCACGGATGGAGTTGGCATGAACAAATTGACCACCAGCGCGGGCGTGTTTGGCCCTTTTGACAATGTGCAGGTCATGGGGAACCATTACTTGGCCGACGGTTGCATTTTGCCCTTCACGGTCTACGGTTCTGGCGCTGTGATAAGCGAGTGGGACATTGTGCCGGTGATACCGGTTGAGGTTCCGCAGTCTGTGACCATGCGCCAAGCGCGCTTGGCCCTGCTGGGGGCAGGCATGTTGGACGACGTGAATGCCGCCATTGCGGCTTTGCCCGAACCCGACAAAAGCGCGGCACTGATTGAATGGGAATACGCCAGCGAAGTGCAGCGCAGCACGGGACTGGTGGCCAATCTGGGCGCAGCTCTGGGGCTGACTGAGCCTCAGCTTGATGACTTGTTCATTCAGGCCGCGCAGCTATGAACCTGGGCCGCTACATCTTCAACAACCTGATTGCGGTTGACCAGTTGGGCAACACGGTGACAGGCGGCGCACCAGACGAAACACTGAGCGCTCGGGCTTACCGGGCCGAGGTGAAGGGCCGGATTCTGGGTCGGCTCTTTCGCCCGGTGATTGACTTCATTTTCCTGCCCTTTGGCCGTGGGCATTGCTTGCATGCTTATGTGGCCGAGTTGAAAAAGCGGCAGTTGCCGAAGGACTACCAATGACGATTGTGAGCGTAAAAGATGCGGGCGCGATCGGTGTGGTGGCCGACGCTATTGCTCAAGACCTGCCACCCAACGCGTGGACAAGTGCCAGCAATGTGCGGTTTCGGGACGGGTGTGCGGAGCGTTTCTTGGGCGATGAACAGGTGTTCACCACGCCTGCTGTGACGCCTTATTTTCTCGCGCCTTACCAAACCACATCGAAACGGTTTTGGGTTCATGCGGGCACGGCAGCGGTGTATGCCGACGATGGAGCCACCCGCACCGACATTACCGGCACAGCCCCCACCGGGGCAGCGACCGACCGATGGACAGGCGGCACGCTGAACGGTGTTTTTATTTTGAACAACGGTGTTGATCAGCCGATGTTTTGGGGCGGTGACACGGGCTTGAACTTGGCAACGCTGACCGGCTGGAACACCAACTGGCGGTGCAAGTCGCTGCGGCCTTTCAAGAATTACATCTTGGCCCTCAACCTAACAAAAACCGGGGTGAACTACCCGCACATGGTGAAGTGGTCACACGCTGCCGAACCCGGCACGGTGCCGGTGAGTTGGGATGAAGCCGACCCGGCCAAGGACGCGGGTGAGGTGGATTTGGCAGAAACGCCCGATTTGATCGTGGATGGGATGGCGCTGGGCGATACGTTTGTGGTTTACAAGCAACGCAGCATGTACGCGGCGAGCTACATCGGCCAGCCGTACATTTTCAGGTTCCAGCGTTTGCCGGGTGAGTACGGGATTTTGGCGCGGGGGTGTGTGGCCGATACACCCATGGGCCATGTGGTGCTGACGGCGGGTGATGTGATTGTTCACCAAGGGCAGGGCGCGCGCTCGATTCTGACCGGAAAAATGCGGCGCTGGCTGTTCACGCAGATGGACAGCGACAACTATGCCGCGTCGTTTGTGGTGACGAACCCATGGCGAAATGAGGTGTGGATTTGCTTTCCGGAGGCCGGGGCAACTGCCTGCACAAAAGCGCTGGTGTGGAACTGGAACGATGGCACGTTTGGGGTGCGCACGCTGGACAACGTGACCTATGGCGCAGCCGGGCAAATGGACTTTGCCGGTTCGACCAGTTGGTCGGCCGACACGGCAACATGGGATTCTGACACCAGCGGATGGAACCAAAACGAATTCAGCCAGGCTGAGGCGCGGCTTTTGTTGTCCAGTTCAGCGCCCAAGATTCTATCGGTGGACACCGGCGCTTTGATGAGTGGATCGAACGTGGCGGATTCGCTGGAGCGCACGGGCTTGGCGTTTGATGCCCCCTATCAATCCAAGATGGTGCGGGCGGTTTACCCGCGGATCGACGCAGCCAAAGGGACCACGGTGCAGATTCAGGTGGGGGCGTCAATGGATGCCGAAGCGGAGCCAACGTGGAGCGCGCCGGTCACGTACACGGTGGGCAGCACCTTCAAGGCGGACGTGATTGCCACCGGGCGCATTTTGGCGGTGCGGTTTTCGTCAACATCGGCACAGCCGTGGCGCATTCGGTCTTATGACCTGGACGTTGTTCCGTTGGGGGCTTACTGATGTATGTGCCTGGATTTGTACCGAACAAGCCCGAGGAATTGCCCGGATTTTTGGGGCGCGAGTTTGCCGAGGTTTCGCGGTCAATGCAAGAGGCGCAGCCCGCTTTACTGATAGGGACAATGTACGCAGCACCGAAAAAGGTGATGGACGGAATGATTGTTTTGGCCGATGGCACCAGCTGGAACCCCGGTAGCGGGGCAGGGTACTACGGTTATCGGGCGGGAGCCTGGCGATTTTTGGGGTAACACATGGCATTTATACGAAATCAGCAAAACCGGCCAATGATTGGACAGCAATCCACCGGCGGCGGATTGAATGGAACCCCCGCAGCGCAGCCAGCGGCACCCGTTGCGGCTCAGACTGCACCCCAGCCGGTGCAGCAAATGGCACCACAAGCGCAGGCCGTTGCGCCACAAGCACCTGCACCCGTGGCGCAGGGCAACCCTTACGCACCAACTCCCATGAACTTTGGCATGGGCAACCCGTACTTGCAAGACCAAGCCAACGAGCTGGCTCGGGTGAGCAACCAGAACCTGCAAACCGGCATCCTCCCTTCGATCAACAGCGGGGCCATGGCGGCGGGTGGCTACGGTGGCAGCAGGCAGGGTATTGCGCAGGGTTTGGCGATTCAAGGCCAGCAGAACAGCCTGAACGGTGCCATGGCAAACCTGTACGGCAATGCGTACGCTTCAGACCGTTCGCTGCAAAACCAGTTCAACATTGCGGGCATGCAAGACGCCACAGCGCAGCGCGGCCAGACGATGAATTTTGACCTGGGCAAATTACAAAACACAACCACCCAACGCGGGCAGGACTTGAATTACACCTTGGGCAACCGGCAGGTTGACACCACCCAACGCGGGCAAGACCTGAACTTTGATTTGGGCAAGTTGCAAAACACCACGGCCATGCGCGGCCAAGACTTGAACTACGGCGCGACCACTCGCGGCCAAGACTTCAACCTTGCTTCCAACTTGATGCAAAACCAGACCGCCAACCGGGGTCAGGACCTGAACTACAACCTTGGAATGACCAACGCCGGGAACACGGCTCAGGGCCAGTTGATGAACTTCTACACTGGCAACCGGCAGTTGGACCAGTCTGGCATGCAGTTGGGCATGAACATGTTCAACAACGCCAACCAAGGCACGCTGGCGCAGGGCCAAGGCATTTACAACACCGGCACCACGGCGCAAAACGCGGCTTGGTCGCCTTACACGCAGTTCGGCGGCATCACTTCGCCTTACACCGGGTTTGGCACCACAACACAGACACAAGACGGCAGCAATGCGGCAGGCTTTGCGGGCGGTGCTTTGATGGGAAGCCAGCTGTACAACATGTACAACCAACCAGCTAAACAAGGGGCATAAGATGGCATTCGATATTTTTGGCGCGGGCGCATCATTGCTAGGCGGGCTTCTCGGCTCAGGCTCCAATGACAACACTCAAGCGGCCACCAAGAGCATGGATCCGCGCATGGACCGCTACGTGTACGGGCCTGACAGCCAATCTGGCCTGTTGGGTGGTGCGTGGAACTTGATGCAGCAGCAGGCCGGGCAGGGCGGGTTGAACGACCTGCAACGCCAAGGTCTTGAGATGCAGCGTCAATACTTGATGTCGCCCCAGTATTCGCAGGACTACGAAACCATGCGCAACATGGGTGCTGGGCTTATGGGCGGCGGCATGGCGGGCAACCCGTTCACCAATGGATCCATGGGGAACTTGTTTTCACAACCGGCGCAACAAACCCAGCAGGCACCGGCTCCGTTCGCTTACACCGGGCTGAGCAATGCGCAGTTGCCGGACTTCCGTTCCATTGTGCCCCAGTTGACGCAGCCCGCACCAGCAGCAACACCGGCACCGTCTGGGCCTTCTTCATCGTCGTCAAGCGGACAGGCGCAAGCGGGCACAGGCAGCGCAAGCGCACCGGGCGGGCAGGGCATCAGCAGCGACTCAATCTCAAGCGGTTTGGGTTTGCTGGCCTTGGCTGAAAAAACCGACAACCCGTTGCTGAAACTGATTTTCACCACGGCGGGCAACAGCATCACCGACCGGCAAATCAACGGCATAAGCGGCAGTTTTGACGCGCTGAACAACAACTCGGCCGACGGCTTTGGCTCGGTTTCAGATGCCGACGGGAACGTTCGCTCGTACACCACCCCGGCCATGATCGCGGCACAAGATGAAGCGATGTTTGGCCCTGGGCTGACAAGTGCGCCGACGTATTCGTCAAGCAGCAGCAGCTACAGCCCGTACGGGAACAACAGTTCCTCATGGGGGCCTTACTCTGGCGGCGGCGATTACAGCGGCTACACCACTGGCAGTTACTCGGGGGATTATTGATATGGCTGGACTCTTGGGCGATTCTTGGGAAGACCCGCGCACACAGGCCACGCTGCAACTCGCGGCGGGCTTGCTCGGTGGCGGCAACTTTGGCCAGGCGCTGGGGCGTGGGCTTGAAGGCTATCAGGGCACCATGACGGCTGCCAAACGGCAGGCCATGATTGACGAAGAAATGACCCGGCGCAAGCAAGAGCGCGAGGCGGAACAGGCACAACTCGCAGCAAAGCAGGCCGAAGCACTGCGCATTGAAAAC
>JBDKEX010000219.1:0-3212 GCA_039798985.1 Pseudomonadota bacterium
CAGGCCACGGGCGGTTTCCAGCTCTATAAAGTCCACCAGCAAAATCGAGTTGCGCACAATGATGCCGGCCAACGCGATCATGCCGATCATGCTGGTGGCGGTGAATTGCGAGCCCAACAAGGCGTGGCCGGGCATCACGCCAATGATGGTCAGTGGGATGGGGGCCATGATGATGAGCGGCGTGACATAGCTTTTGAACTGCGCCACCACCAGCAGGTAAATCAACACCAGCCCCACGCCGTAGGCGGCGCCCATGTCGCGGAAGGTCTCGAAGGTGATTTGCCACTCGCCGTCCCACTTGAGGGCGTATTGGCGGTAGGGGTCGCTGGGTTGGCGGACCCAGTATTCGCCCAGTTCACCGGCGTTGGGCAGGGTGGCCTCGGCCAGGTGCTGGCGTATGCCGAACAGGCCGTAGAGCGGCGAGTCCAGCTTCCCTGCCATGTCGCCCATCACGTAGGTCACGGGCATCAAGTCTTTGGTGAACAGCGGTTGGTCGACCACGCCTTGTTCGAGCTTGACCAGTTCTGACAGCGGCACCATTTTGCCGTTCGCGGCTTTGAGCGGCAGCGCCAACACGGCTTCCAGCCCAACCTGGGCTTCGCGCGGCAGTTGCAGGCGCACCGGCACGGCAAATTTGGCGTTGCCGTCGTGCAGGTAGGCGGCGTCTGTGCCCGAGATGGCGGTGTGCACCGTTTGGGCAATGGTTTGCACCGGAATGCCCAAGGCTTCGGCGCGCTGACGGTTGACACGCAGAAACACGCGCGGTGCGGCTTCTTTCAGGGTGGTGTCAATGCCCACGATGTCCGGCGTTTTGCCAAAGGCCTGGGCCACGCGCTGGGCCAGTTCGGCCCGGCCGGCGGTGTCGGGGCCGTAAATTTCAGCAACGATGGGTGAGAACACCGGCGGGCCAGGTGGCACCTCCACCACTTTGATGCGGGCGCCGTGTTGCTGGGCAATTTGCTCGAGCCCGGGGCGCAGCCGCTGGGCGATGGCGTGGCTTTTTTCGTGGCGGTGTTTGGCGTCCACCAAGGCCACTTGCAGGTCGCCTTGTTCAGCGTCGGCACGCAGGTAGTACTGTCGCACCAGGCCATTGAAGGTGATGGGGCTGGCGCTGCCTGCGTAGCCTTGCACATTGGCCACTTCGGGTTGCGCGGCCAAGTGGGCGGCCATGTCTTGCAGGGCAGCGGCCGTGCTTTCCAGCGAAGTGCCGGTGGGCATTTCCATCACCACCTGAAATTCGCTTTTGTTGTCGAAAGGCAGCATTTTCATGACGACGCCCACCGAGTTGGGCAGCAAGGTCAAACCCACCGACAGCAACAGCGCCACCACCACGCCGACCAGCAACAGCCAGCGTTTGCGGGCGCTTTGCAAAAACGGCGTCACCAAGCGGCCAAAAAACCCCTGCAACGCGCGGCTGACCGAGCTGGGTGCGTGGCTTACGTGCCCATGACCTTGGGTTGGGGTGAGCTTGAGCGCCAACCAGGGCGTGACGGTGAATGCAATGGCCAGCGACAGCGCCATGCCCATGCTGGCATTGATCGGGATTGGGCTCATGTAAGGGCCCATCAGTCCGCTGACGAACGCCATGGGCAGCAGTGCGGCAATCACCGTCAGGGTGGCCAGAATGGTCGGGCCACCCACCTCGTCCACCGCCCGGGGAATGATCACGCGCAGCGCTTCGTTGGGAGTGAGCTGGCGGTGGCGGTGGATGTTTTCCACCACCACAATGGCGTCGTCCACCAAAATGCCAATGGAAAAAATCAGCGCAAACAAACTCACCCGGTTGAGTGTGAAGCCCCAGGCCCAGCTGGCGAACAGGGTGGCAGTTAGTGTGAGAATCACCGCCGCGCCCACAATCACGGCCTCGCGCCGCCCCAGCGCTATGCCCACCAGCAGAATCACACTGCCGGTGGCAAATGCCAGCTTTTGGATGAGTTTGTTGGCTTTTTCGGCGGCGGTGAGGCCGTAATCGCGCGTGATGGACACCTGCACCCCGTCTGGGATGAGGGTGTTTTGCAGTTCGGCCAAGCGGGCGCGGGCGCCGGCGGCCACATCCACCGCGTTTTCGCCGGGCTTCTTGGTCACGGTAAGGGTCACGGCGGGGTAGCTTTGACCGGCTTGTGCGCCTGCTGGCAAAGCACCATCGCCAGCGCCGGGTGTGAACCACACGTAACGTTGGGGCAATTGGGCGCCGGCCTCCACCTGCGCCACTTCGCGCAAAAAGACGGGCCGGCCCTGGTTGGCGCCCACCACAATGTCGCCCACGTCCTGGGGTGTGCGCAGGAATTCGCCGGTTTCCACGGTCAGCATCTCGCTGCCCGGGCCGCTGTTGACCACGTTGCCAGCAGGCAGGCCAAAGTTGGCGGCTTTGATGGCGCTGTACAGTGCCTCCAGCGGCACGCCGCGTTCGCGCAAGCTGCCGGGGTTGATCCACACCTGCACTGCGCGGCCTGGCCCACCGATGGTTTCCACTTCTCGGGTGCCCGGTACCCGTTTCACTTCGGTTTCCACCGCGTAGGCTATGCGCTCCAGGTCGTGGGCGCTGGTGGCGTCGGTGGACCACAAGGTGGCGGCCAACACCGGCACGTCGTCAATCCCTTTTGGTTTGACGATGGGCGTGAGCACGCCCAAGCCCTGCGGCAGCCAGTCCTGGTTGGCGTTGAGCACGTCGTACAGCCGCACCAGGGCCTCGGTGCGCGGCACCCCCACTTTGAATTGCACGGTCAACACCGCCACGCCGGGGCGCGCCACCGAATAGGTGTGTTCAATGCCCTGGATTTGCGACAACACGTGCTCGGCCGGTGCGGCCACCATTTTTTCCACGTCGGCGCTGGAAGCACCGGGAAACGGGATCAGCACGTTCGCCATGGTCACGTTGATTTGCGGCTCTTCCTCGCGCGGTGTTACCACCACAGCGAACAGGCCCAGCAACAGCGCAACCAATGCCAGCAGCGGGGTGATGGCGTTGGACTGAAAGGCGCGTGCCACGCGACCGGAAAAGCCGAGTGCTTCGTTGTCGCCTGCCAAAGGGGTGGGTGGTTGTGAACTCATGTTGTGTCCCCCTTATTGCGCGGCCTTGGCACCGGCCAAACCGGCACGAACCGGGTCCAAGGCGATCTTCTCTCCCGCTTTGATGCCAGAAAGAATTTCCACCCCGGCCGCGCCACGTTGAGCGCCCAGGCGCACCGCCCGCAACACAAAGCCCGTGCTGC